>JAVBYH010000308.1 GCA_030824175.1 Bacteroidota bacterium
GCAGCGGGAAGCCATACAAACAGCCCTTCGTGAATTGGCAAAAAAAACGGAGATCCTTCCCGTGCCCGCCACAGCGGCGGAGATCATGAAATACACGGGACCGACTGCACAAAAGGTGATCTGGCACGACGCGGCGAATGTGCCGCATGTGGCGTGGGCGATCGGGATCAGGTCGGGACTGTCGCAGGACTGGCGCACGTTTGTCGATGCGACTTCCGGAAGAGTGCTCGACGCGTACAATGTTGTGTGCTATGACGGCGTCGCCAACGGCACGGGGGCGGACCTCAACGGCGTGCAGCGTTCATTCAAGACTTACCAGGTCGGCTCGGAATATCTGCTGCTCGACGCGTCGCAGCCGATGTATAATGCGGCGCAGTCGAAGATACCCGATTCTCCCATCGGCGGCATCATGACGCTCGACCTTCGGAGCAAAGACCTCACGAGCACGTCGTCGATCTATTATTTCGTGTCGACAAGCACATCATGGAGCGATCCGTCCGCCGTCTCCGCCCACTACAACGCCGCACTTACGTACAAATATTTCCTCGACGCACACGGCCGCAATTCGGTCGACAACAAGGGCATGACGATCTATTCCGTGGTGCATGCCACCGAGGAGGGCAAGGGGATGGAAAACGCTTTCTGGTCGGGCCAGATCATGTGCTACGGCGACGGGGGCACCTACTTTAAGCCGCTCGCAGGCGGACTCGATGTCGCGGCACACGAAATGACGCACGGCGTCACACAATACACGTCGAACCTCGAGTATAAGGGACAGTCCGGCGCGCTGAACGAATCGTTCTCGGACGTCTTCGGGGCGCTTGTGGACACGGCAGATTGGACGATGGGTGAAAAGATCATCAAGAACCTGCAGGCATTCCCCTCGGGCGCGATGAGAAACCTGGCCGATCCCCACAACGGTTCGCCGACGGGATCGAACGCCTGGCAGCCCGCGAAGATGAGCGAGTTTCGGACGATGACGGAGGATAACGGAGGCGTGCATGTGAACAGCGGCATACCGAACCGTGCGTTCTATCTGACCGCGGCATCGACCGGCAGGCTGAAGGCGGGCAAAATCTGGTACCGGGCAGCCACCGTGTATCTCACGCGGTCCTCCCAGTTCATCGATGCCAGGATCGCGACACTGAAAGCGGCAGCAGATCTCTATGGCGCCTCGAGCGCGGAAGCGACAAGCGTGAAGAACGCATGGGACGGCGTTGAAGTGTTCGATGCAACCGCGCCGCCGCCGCCCCCCCCTTCGACGCTCACCGGCAGCGACTATATCCTCATGGTGAACACCGATCCGGGTGATCCGAATTCGATCTACATGGTCAAGACGACGATCGCCACGAACGCGGACTTCTTCGTGCTATCCAAAACACCGGTATTGAATCGTCCTTCCGTGTCCGACGTGTCGGGCGTGGTGCTCTTCATCGACAAGCTCAATAACCTCCGGGCGCTGAACGCCGATCCCGCGAACCCCCTCGAAGAGGTCATCGACAATTCGGGTATCTGGGAGAGCGTCTCCATCGGGCCCGGGATCAACTCGCTGGCGCTGACGTCCAAATATATCGATACGACGATCTACTACTTCGACCTCGTGAACAACGTCGAGAAGGCGTTCAAGATCGCGACGAAATCATTCGACGCGGCAGACTCGAAGACAGCGCTCTACGCCGATGCCCTCTCCTTCGATCCCACGGGCAAGTACATCCTCTTCGATGCGTACAACGAATTGAAGAAGGCCTCGGGGGACAAGATGACATTCTGGAACATCAACATTCTCGATGTGGCGACCGGCACCATGGGCGTCATTTTCCCGCCGCTGGCCGAGGGCCTAAGCGTGGGGAATCCGTCGTTCTCAAAGACGCTCGGCACGCGGTTCGCCTTCGATTACATCGACGGGAACACCGGGAAGGCGACCGTCATGGCTGCGGACTTCAATACGGGCGATGTCGGTCTCGTCGCCGGGCCGCAGACGGAGATCGGCTACCCGTCGTATTCCGCGGACGACAAGGCGATCGCCTATCATACGTCGGATGCATCCGGCGGCACTCCGCGCCATTCGATCGAGCAGATGCCATTGAAGACCTCGTTCATCGAGGGGACCGGTGTGAAAAAAGCGTACGTCCTCGACGCGACGTTCCCCGTATGGTTCATCGTCGGCAAGCGCACAACGGATGTGGAGAACGACGCATCGCTCGTCCCCACGGAGTTCGCCGTCGGGCAGAATTATCCGAACCCCTTCAATCCCAGCACCCGGATACAGTATGCGCTGCCGCGTTCGGAGCGCGTGCTGATCGCCGTTTTCGACATGCTCGGCAGCCGCGTGGCGGAGCTCGTGAACGAGGTAAAGACGGCTGGCATGCATGAAGTGACATGGAGCGGCACCGACGACAGCGGCAAGGCCGCGGCCAGCGGCGCATACCTCGTCAGGATCTCGGCCGGCGCCGACGTCGTGACGCGTAAAATGATGCTCCTCAAATAAGAACGGCTCATCCCCTTCCGGAGCATCGACTCCGGAAGGGTCTCCGCCGCTCCACTACACTCCCTCCCCCCCGGTCTCAAACTTGAAGTTTGCAGAATATCTCTCTACATTAACGCTATGGTTGACAAAGACTACAGGCAGTATCAGAGCCAGCTCATCGGAAAGATCATCGACGCGGAGCGGGCCGAAGCCGTTGCATTTATCGACGCCCTTGCGCAAGAGGTCGGATTTCCGACCGCAATAAGCCGTGTGCTGGATCCCGCACTCATCGAGATCGGAGAACTGTGGTCGAGGGAGAAACTCTCGCTCGCCCAGGGCTACGTGGCCGCAAAGATCACCGAAGACGTGCTGCTCAAGGCCGTCGAGTCAACCGCATGGAAGACGGAGACCGCCCACATGCACATCCCCGTGGTCCTCGCGAACATTGAGGACGACTTCCATTCCCTCGGACGGAAAATGGTGAGCACGTTCCTTCAGTTATCCGGGTGGGATGTCTGCGACATGGGCAACGACATCACCGCGGAAGAGATCGTGGACAAGGCGGTGGAGCTGCATGCGCCGATCATCGGGGTGTCGGCGATGATGTATACATCGGCGCTGAATATCGCGAAAGTGCGGGCGGAGATGGACCGGCGCAAACTGGCGAATTCAATGAAACTCGCGGTCGGCGGCGCCATCTTCAAGGTGCGGGCGTCGCTTGTGCGCGAGGTGGGGGGCGACGGAACGGCCGTCAGCGCCATCGAGGCGCCCCAACTCTTCGCCGATTTATTACACACGATCAAACGCTGACACATGCATCCCATCGAACGAGTCATTAACCGCCTGCGCGGCACGCCTGTCGACCGCATCCCCTATGCGCCGCTCACATCGCTCTACGGCGCCAGGCTCACCTCCTGTCCCCTGGAAGAGTATTATGCAAGTCCGGAAAAATATTGCGACGGCCAGGCATCGGTTGTCGACCTCCTGGAACCGGATATTCTCTTTTCCCCCTTCGGTCTTGTCATCGAGGCCGAGGCGTTCGGCAGCACGACTGCATACTTCGAGAAAAATCCGCCCAATCTGAGGGCCCCCGCGGTCGAATCGTATTCGGGGATCGGATCCCTGACCGTGCCGAACATCGACAGTCACCCCCGGTTGATGTATCTGCGCGAAAGCACGCGCCTCCTCTCCCGACGCTACAAGGACCGCATCCCTGTCGCGGCGATTTGCAATGCGCCGACTGAATTGCCGGCACTCATCATGGGCATCGAAAACTGGATCGATACGCTCCTCTTCCACCCCGAGGAGGCGCGCACAATGATAGAGCTAACGTCTCGCCACTTCGTCGACTTCGCGAACGCGCTCCTGGCAGACGGAGCGACATGCATCATCACCCCCGCGAGCTTTTCGAATCCCATGATCATCACGCATCGGATCGCCAGGGATGTGCTCGTGCCGACGCTTAGGGAATGTTATGCACGAGTCAAGGGCCCCATCGTGTTTCATCACGGCGGGGCGAGGCTCCTCCCCTTCCTCGCGCTTCTCCACGACTTGCCGAACGTCGTCGGGTTCGTGCTCGATCCGCGCGACAGCTTCAGCGACGCCCGGGGTGTGATGGGCGGCGGCCCCGCCATCATGGGGAACCTCAACGGCACGCTGCTCGTGAAAAGCACACCGGCGACGATTGCCGGCCGGTGCCGACGGATCCTTGAAGACCGCAGGGACGACGCGAAGTTCATCTTTACGACATCGAATGCAGACATTCCCTACGACACTCCCGTTGAGCATCTCACCATCATCAGGGATACCGTGCAGAACTTCGGACTCACATGAGCGGCAGACGGGACATAGACGGGATCGCCTGCAGCATCTTCCGCAAGGAGATCGAGCATCTCATCGAGGCGGGAACCGTTTCGGCGTCCTTCACATTCGTCGATTCGGACTTGCATATGTATCCGCAGGAATTGGAGCGGGTGCTCGCGGAATTGATCGAACCCGGCTGCTTCCTCTGTTACGGTCAGTGCCATACGCGGATGAAGGAGCAGCAAGACCGCGGCATCATCACGCGCGTGAGCGGCCTCAACTGCTGCGAGATACTGTTGGGGCGTGCGGACTACCGGCGGCTGCGGGCCGAGGGCGCCTTTTTCCTCCTGCCCGAATGGACGATGAAGTGGGAACATATCTTCAAGGAGCTGCTCGGTTTTTCCAATCGGACATTGGCGGCGCAGTTCATGAACGAGATGCACAAAAAATTCATTTATCTGGACACAGGTGTTGCGGCGGTGCCGCATGAGGCGCTCAGGGACTTAGCACAGTATTGTTCCCTGCCAGTCGAAATTCTTCCCGTCGATTTGACGCACCTGGCAGAACAGATCAACGCAGCAATAAAGACACGGAACGCACATGACCGTTGATCCCGCAATAAACTTCATGGTGTTCGACATGCTCCAACGCATTCTGAGCCTGGCGGACAAGCCCGACCAGCTGGGCACATACATCACATCGCAGATGCGGGAGCTCGTCGGCGCGAAGACCGTGGTCCTCCTGCGGCATAATGCCGATGGAGGCGCAGAGCACCACACGCTCATCGGCGTCTGCCCCCAACGCAGGCGCGGCGGATCCGAGGTCCGCCTCGTGGAGCGCATCGCGGATATCAGCCATGACGTGCACGAGCCCCAGATCGTGAGACACGAAGAGCGGACCGATGAGATCGGGGAGCTGTTGAAGGATTTCGGCACCGGCACATCCATCATCGTGCCGCTCGAGTACGGCACCACGCGCGTCGGCCTGCTGATGATGGTGGACATCCTGGACACGAACAACATCGAGTCAGTCATCGCATCGCTTCACGCGCTATCTGGAGTTCTTGCGCTTGAATTGCGGAATGCCGGATTCTATCTCGCGCTCGAGCACACGGTGGAAGAACGGACGCGCGCACTGCGCGCAAGCGAGCAGGCCTTGCGCATCAAGGATTGGGCCATCGAATCGGCGATCACACCGGTCGCGATCTCCGATTTGCATGAGCGGCTCACCTATGTGAATCCGGCATTTCTCGGCACGTGGCGGTACGGTTCGGCCGAGGAGGTGGTGGGGAAAACTGTGCATGAGTTCTGGCAGTTGGGAGAACGGTCGGCAGAAGTCGTGGAGGCGTTGCGCACGAAGGGAAGCTGGATCGGCGAATTAACGGCGAAACGGAAGGACGGAACGACCTTCGACGCCCAGATCGCGGCGAGCATGGTCGTGGACGAACACAAGAACCCTGTGTGCATGCATGCTTCGTTCGCAGACATCACCGAGCGAAAGATCAACGAACGCATCCTCAGCGACGTGCAGCGCAGGGAGAGCCTGGGCGTACTCACGAGCGGGATCGCGCACGACTTCAACAATCTCCTCGGCACGATGATGGGAAATATTTCCCTCGCGCAGACGCGTATTCCACCGGAGCATCCGGCGGCGGCGAACATTGAGAAGGCGCTGTCGGCAATGGAACATGCGGCGAACCTGACAAAGCAGATGCTCGCCTATTCCGGGAAGGGGAAATTTCAGAACCGCACGATCGACGTCACAGAGGTCGTGAGGGAGCATATCAGCCTGATGAACGTCTCGCTTCCGAAGAACGTGCGCTTCGAGACGCATCTTGCGCCGGACCCCGTGTATATAGACGGGGACCCCGGGCAGATCGAGCAGATCGTGATGAACCTTATCATCAATGGCGGCGACGCCATCGGCGATCGTCAGGGGGTCGTATCGGTGGAGGTGTCGCAGGTGCACATGACACCCGACGCGCTCGCACCGTTCGGAATCCTGACCGGCGTCTCGTTGAAACCCGGATACTATGCACTCCTTTGCGTGACAGACAACGGCTGCGGCATGAGCGCGGAAACACGCACTCGGATCTTCGATCCGTTTTTCACAACCAAATTTACGGGCCGCGGATTGGGTCTCTCTGCGGTGTTGGGAATCATCCGCAGCCATGATGGCGGCATCGCCATTGAGAGTACGGAAGGTGCGGGCACGACATTCCGCGTCCTGCTCCCCATTCTCCACAATCCGGCTTCGGCCGCTGTACCGGCGGAGGCGCCGCCCCGTGACGCGGAGCACGAGACGACGCAGGCGAAACCGCTGGTGCTCATCATCGACGACGAGCACGAGATCGCCACGATGGCGCAGGAAATGCTCACGACCGGCGGCTACGCGACACTCGTGGAAGTGAATCCCGTAAGGGCGCTCGAACTCTACACCGAGCGTCGCACCGACATCGGGATGGTGCTGCTCGACCTGACGATGCCCGAAATGTCGGGAAAGGAAGTCGTCGAGGCGCTCAGGGCGATCAATCCTGGCGTGAAGATCATGATCTCCTCGGGCTACACCGAAGACGACGTCATGAAACGCCTGAGCACGGCGACGGTCTCCGGCTTCATCCAGAAGCCGTATCGCCTCCAGTCGCTCCTTGCGATGACGAAACGGATCGTGTGTGAGGACCGGTAATGCCGCGGCGGGCGCCCGTTCCGCACGGCCTTCTTCCCAGCCGGGAATGTTGACGGCCGGGCACGTTTTTACAGGTAAAACTCAAAAAAATTGATTATTTTACGGATCATTGATACACATCTCCCGTTCAACTAAAGGAACATTCCATGCAACTTTCCGGCCTACGATACGGCGCGAAATTATTACAATTGGTTGAATTCCCGGTCGCCGACTTCCTGACCGGATCGGCGACAAACGAAGAGCTGCAACTGATGCTCGACAAGTACAAGAAGCTCGTCGTGAAGCCGATCTTCAATGGCGGCGTCGGCAAGAAGGGCAAGGCCGGACTGATCAAGATCGTCGACAATCTCATCGATGCTATCGCGGCGAAGCGCGACCTGTATTTTGCGGAGCACACGTACGGGAACAAGGTCATCCGCGCAAACGGCGTGACGTTCGAAGCGTTCATCCCGTCGGAACTTGAAGTGTATTTCAGCATCACCTCGTCGTCCGAGAAACGCGAGCCGATTTTCACAATCACGCCGTATGGAGGAGTGGACATCGAATCGCTTCCGGCGGACAAGAAGATCACCGTCCCGATCGAGCCCTTCATCGGACTGAAATCGTTCTCCATCACGAACTCGCTGTGCGATCTCGGATGTCCCGAGGAGTTCATCTCCCCCCTCGTGCAGAACCTGCCGAAGTTGTGGACGCTCTTCAATGACTACGGGCTGACGACCCTCGAACTGAATCCGATCCGCATGTTCAAGGATTCCCGCGGCAGGCTCATCCCGTACGCGTGCGACATCAAGGCCGGTTTCGATCAGGACAATCCGGCGTGGAAACGGGTCGGGCTCCCTCCCACGATCTTCCAATCGGACGTGTCCCAGTTCGAGTCTGAGATCAACCAATTGCGCACGTACCAGGGGCAGTCGGACGTTCTCGAATTGAATCCGAACGGCACGATCATCCCCTTCATGTTCGGCGGCGGCGCAAACTCCGCCGCGACCGAGACGCTCGGCAGCCTCGCGATCTTCTCGTCGGACTTCGGCGGAAATCCGCCGTACGAGAAGATGTACGAGATCAGCCGCATCGTCTTTAAATACTGGTACGACAAGGCGAATGTACTCCTCATCATCGGCGGCAAGGCGAACAACACGGACATCTACGTGACGTTCAAGGGCATCTTCGACGCCCTCAGGGACCATGTGGCCGCGCACGGACGCAAGCCGATCTACACGGTGATAGGACGGGGCGGTCCGAACCTCGTGAAAGGATTGTTCTACGGCAAGGACATTCTGGACACGCTGAAGCTGCCCTACCGCGTCTTCGGGTACGACACGTCCATGATCTCGACGATCGAATACGCGAAGAAGATCGAGCAATGGTGGGCGGACAAGGGAAAGGAAGAATTCATCGCAAAGATCGGCTGATGTTTTTTTCGCACAACCATTTCACCGTCATTGTTCCCAACACCCCACATCCGGAAAAGCATTTATGAGACCCATTAAAACAAAGCCGTTCGATTACTTCGTAGGAATCCAATCTCTCGAGGAGCTTGTCAACAAAGATTCGCGCGTGTGCATCGTGAACATCCTCGGCTCCGAGAGCCGCAAGGTCACGCCCGTGTCGCACGAGTACAGCGGCGGCAATATCGTGGCCGGCGTGCAGTACGGGAAGCACGGCGTGCTCGAGACGCGGCGTGGCGACATTCCCGTCTACCAGAGCGTGCGCGACGTGATGCACGAGGGCCACGCCTTCGACATGGGCGTCATCTATCTACCCCCGTCGGCCGTGAGCCAGGCGGTCTCGGAAATGATACAGCTCAACGAGGACCTGAAGCGGATCGTCATCGTCACGGAAAAAGTGTCGCTGAAGGATTCGCGCAATGTGCGCTACATCTGCCAGGAGGCGGGCGTCGACGTCATCGGCGCGAACTGCCTCGGCGTCGCCAACGTGTGGGACCATGTGCGCGTGGGCGGCGCCCTCGGCGGCGACCATCCCGAGGAGGCGCTCGTGAAGGGCTCCGTGGCGATCCATTCGAACTCGGGCAACTTCACCACCACGATCGCGGAATACCTCAAGACGAAAGGCTTCGGCATCACCACTGCCGTCTCCTCGGGCAAGGACGTGATCATCCACTTCGCCCTCCCGGAATTCCTGTTCGCCGCACAGAACGATTCACGGACGAAGGCCATCGTGCTCTACGTCGAGCCGGGGGGCTATTACGAGCGCATGGCGCTCGAAATGATCAGGGACAGGAAATTCGGCTTCAACAAGCCGATCGTCGTCTGCGTCACCGGCCGCTGGAAGAAGAATATTACGCGCGCGGTCGGGCATGCCGGTGCGCTGGCCGGCAGCGGCGACGACGCGCTCAGCAAGGAACAATGGTTCGACGACTATTTCGGCGTCGAGTGCTTCGATCCGAAACATCCGGCGGTGTCGAAGCGCGGCGTCAGAGTCTCCTCCATCCAGAGCATCCCGGAAGCGATGAAGTATGTCTATGAAAAGATCGACGAGGCGCCGGATTTCGAACCGCACGGCGACCTCTCCCTCAAGCCGTGGCTCGGCGACAAGCTCATACGGGTCCCCGTGGAGCTCGACATCCCGATCGTGAAGGCGATGCCGCCATACGACAAGCAGATACAGGAGATCAACAAGCAGGTCGGGGCGCACTATCTCCGCCAGAGCATGCGCAACAAGAGCGGCGCGTCGCGGATGCACCCGGCCACACAGGTGAGCGAGCTCCACGGGAAGTCGGTCCTCGACCTCTCGCAGCACACGATGGAGGAGAACATCTACTTCTCCCTCGGGAAGGTGATGCCCGAGAGTGCCGACATCCCGACGATCAACCTCATCCTCAATCTGTTTTTAAAGATGGACGAATCGCGCATGGACTGGGTGGACATCGGCCGCAACAACGGCGCCACACCCAATGCGTACATCGGATCGCAGATCGCGCTCATCGGCAACAAGTCGCTCCTTGCCAAAACGAAGGCGCAAATCCAGGAGATCATCAATCTGATACGCGAGTTCGGCGTCGACGAGCGGACGACTCACTTTCCGGAGGAAATGGACGAGTATATCAAGAGCGCCATGCTCACGAAGGACCCGCAGCTCAAGAGCGAGGTCAGTGAGATGCTCATGAAGGAGATCAAGAAGAGCAAGAAGCAATGCATCGCGGTGCAGGTGTGTCAGCACATCATCCAACTGGCCGAGGCGTCGCAGCTCGAGATCCGCGACACGTACGAATTCCTGCTCGGGTCGATCGCCACGTGCATCTTCTGGACGCCGATGCTCGAGAAGCGAATCACGCGCGAGGCGGTCGAGGACTCGATGACGTACTTCTACGTCGTTTCGAGGATCGTCGCCTATTCGGTGATCGACAGGCCGAACAACAAGTTCTGGAAGAAGCTCATCGACGCGCGCATCTCGAACATCAACGCGTCGTTCACCGAGAACGCGTTCAAGATCCTCTTCAACCGCGCGCCCACGGCGGCGGACCTCTACGAGTTCAAGACGCTCATCGGGCTGACGATCACGAACGGCCCCGGCACGATCTCGGCGAAGGGCGCCAAAGAATCCGTCTCGGCCCGAAACCATATTTCGATGGCGTTCGTCGGATACCTCTCGAACACCGGCTTCGCCCACGGAGGGAACGGGTTCGAGGCTGTGAAGTTCCTGCTCGACAATTTCAAGGGATCCGCACTGAAGGACCCGGGCGACAAACAGCACGGGATAGACCTGAATGCGATCGCGCTCCGCGTTGTGAAGCAGTATGCGCAGTACAAGCAGGAGGCCAAGGAACTCGGGAACCTGGACTACGCGAAGATCCCGTGCGTGAATCATCCCGTCTTCAAGGGGAACGACATCAACATCGATCCGCGCGAGAAATTCGTGCGCACCGAATTCGAACAGAAGGCGATCTACAACGTGTTCCTCGATTTTTATCACAGGCTCGTGCAGGGACTCTTCGACGAGGGTGTGACGAAGAACGTGTTCTGCGTGAACATCGATGCAGTGCTGGCCGTCATCTCGCTGAAGCTCGTATGGAACGAGATACAGGGCGGCACATTCACCGAGAAGCAGGTGCAGGACCTCGTCTTCACGATGTTCCTCTTCGGCCGCGCGATCGGCACCATCGGCGAGATCGCCGATCATCGGGACAGAGGAACGGACATGGATTGCAGGACGCCGCAAAAGGAGCTGCGGTTCGTGTTGTAGTACACCAACGACTTGACAGCGATGATACGAACGACACGTCTTCACCTTCGGATGCTCGCTGCGGGGATCCTGCTTGGTCACGCCTGCGGTCTGTCACAGTCCCGCACCGTTCGCGGCTCAGCGCTCCATGCCATCAGCGGCAAGCCCCTGCCCGGCATCGCCGTTGCGATCAGGGGCGCGGACCGGGCGGCGCTGACCGATGTGTCGGGGCAGTACGAGCTCCATGTGCCCGACTCCGTCCGGACAATCGGCTTCGACGCGATCACCGGCATGACGATCGTTGAAGTGCGGAGCGTCAGCCCTGGCATCGTCGATCTCTACCTGTCGGAAGTGGATTTTATGGATCTCTCGCTCTCCGAACTGATGAGCGTGCGCGTGACCACGGCATCCAAGACATCGGAGAAGATCACCGCGATCCCGGCCAGCGTCGTCGTTATCACGCGCAGCGACATCGCCACGTACGGCTACCAAACCCTCGAAGAATTGCTCTCGCACATCGCCGGATTGTACCTCATCGACGATTATTACTGGCTCGGATCCGTGAATTACGGCGTCAGGGGCTTCTTCACGAACGAACCCTTCAACAACATCATCCTGATGGTCAACGACGTGAACCAGATGGAGGAATACTC
>JAVBYH010000330.1 GCA_030824175.1 Bacteroidota bacterium
GAAAAAGTTGGGGGCGGGGGGGAGAAAAAAAAACGAAGCGTGTAGGGCGAGATAAATCTCGCCCTACAATGGGCTACAAAGACTCAACGCGGCGGAAGACGCGCAGAAAATTCTCCCCCCATATCTTGCGAATATCGCCGTGCGAATATCCGCGACGAAGGAGTTCGATTGTGATATTTTTCATCTCGCTCACGTCGAAGCAGCCCCGGACCTCCCCGCCGCCGTCGAAATCGGTGCCGATCCCAATATTGTCGATGCCCGCCACCGCCACGACATGGTCGATGTGGTCGACGACATCGGAGACGGACGGCAGCGATTTCGGGAACGCCGCGTCGATCGCCTTCCGCTCCTGCTTCCTCGTCGCGCGCTGTTCGGGCGAGAGATGACCGAAGGCGGCATATTTCGCGCGCATCGCCTTCACCGCCGAATCGCGTGCGGGCGACGGTAGGGGCGTTCGGAGATATTCGCTGACGAAGCAGAGCTGCATCACCCCGCCCTTCGCGGCCAACGCCCGCAGCATCGCGTCGTCCATGTTGCGAGGATGAGCGCAGAGCGCGCGCGCGCAGGAATGCGAGGCGATAACGGGAACTGTGGAGAGCGCGAGCACGTCGTAAAACGCCTTGTCCGAGACGTGGGAGACATCCACGATCATGCCGAGGCGGTTCATCTCGCCGAGAACGCGCGCGCCGAACGCGCTCAGTCCGTTGTGCCGCGACGAGTCCGGATCGGTCGACGAATCGCAGATATCGTTGTTGAAGCTGTGACAGAGCGTGATGTATCGGACGCCGCGATCGTAATAGTGTTTCACGAGAGCAAGATCCGTGCCGATCGCGTATCCGTTCTCGATGCCGATGTAGATGGCGCGCTTCCCCTCGGCCTTGATGCGCGTGGCATCCGCGGCCGTCAACGCCACCGCCGCGGCATCATCGTGCCGCGCCACTGCGGCAAGGACCGTGTCCAGGATCTTCGCCACCGAGGCGCGGGCGGCTTCATTCCCTTCCACGGTCGTCGGCCCCTGGCCGATGAATGCGGCGAAGAAGACCGCGTCGAGTCCCCCCTCCTTCATGCGGGGAAAGTCGAGCTTGCTGTCGTCGTCGAGCGGATCGTGGCGCCGTGCGACATCGAAATCTTCGCGCATCATGCGCAGCGGCGTGTCCGTGTGCGTGTCGATCGTCACCATGGACCTGTGGAGGGCCTCGGCGTCGGCCGTCAATTCGACGAGTGTGCGGGAGGAGGAGCATCCGATCAGGAACATGACCGGTACGGCGAGAGCGACAGAGAGAAATGTTTTCATCGATCAGAAGGTATTTTAATTTCATTGACTGGGGCGTTTGCACTACGCCCCTGCAGAAACGGATACATGCACTGCGTTTTACAGGAAGAGCGAGTCGACGTCTTCGCGTGTCAGCGACTTCATCACGCTTGTATCGGTGGTGATGATGTCGCGTACGAGCTCCTTCTTTTTTTCCTGCAGGAGCAGGATCTTTTCCTCGACAGTGTCCTTCGTGATGAGCTTGTACGAGAACACTTTTTTCATCTGGCCGATGCGGTGTGTGCGGTCGGTGGCCTGCATCTCGACGGCCGGATTCCACCACGGATCGAAGTGGAACACATAGTCGGCGCCGGTGAGGTTGAGGCCCGTGCCCCCGGCCTTCAGGCTGATGAGGAACAGGCTGACCGATTCGTCGTTCTGAAAATGGTTCACCCGCTCCTCGCGGTCGCGCGTTTGTCCGTCCAGGTATTCGTACACCATGCCCCTGCTATCGCAATGCCTGCGGAGGATCTTCAGCATCTTTACGTACTGCGAGAACACAAGCGCGCGGTGTCCTTCGGCGAGGATGCCGTCCAGCATTTCGACGAATATCTCGAACTTCCCCGAGCTGCCGTGATAATGCGCATCCACCATCGTCGGGTGGCAGCACACCTGGCGCAGCATCGTGAGTCCTTCGAGCACCTTCATCTTGCTCTTATAGAGGCCGACAGCCTCGATGCTCTTCGTGACGGCGCGCCTGTAGTACTCGCGCCAATGGGCGTAGGCGGTGCGCTGTTCGCTCTCCATCTCGCAATAGACGATCGACTCCTGCTTCGGCGGAAGCTCTCCGGCCACGATCTCCTTCGTCCGGCGGAGAATGAACGGATAGAGCAGGCGTTGGAGCGTTTCGGCGCAGCCCGCATCATGATCGCGCTCGATGGGTCGCGCGTAATTCTCGGTGAACGACCGCAGGCTGCCAAGCATCCCCGGATCGAGGAATGCAAACTGGGACCAGAGTTCGCCGAGATTGTTTTCGACGGGGGTGCCGCTGAGCGCGAGCCGGTGGTCCGCCTTCAGGAGCCGGGCGGCCTTTGCATTGACCGAGAGCGAATTCTTGATGTTCTGCGATTCGTCGAGGATGACGTAATGGAAATGAAAGTCCTTGAGGAAGTCGATGTCCCTGCGCAATATCCCGTAGCTCGTGATGACGAGGTCGACATTGGCGAACATGTCGTGTTTCTTCTTCCGCTGCGTGCCGCGGTGCGAATAGACGCGGAGCTCCGGGGCGAAGCGGTGCGCCTCGTTCTCCCAGTTGAACACGAGTGAGGTCGGGACGACAACGAGCGAGACGCCCTTGACGTTGCGTTCGCGCGCATCCTGCAGAATGGCAAGCGCCTGGATTGTTTTTCCGAGCCCCATGTCGTCGGCGAGAATGCCGCCGAATCGGAACTCCTGAAGGAACCGCAGCCACTGGTATCCGGCTTGCTGATACTGCCGGAGCTCTCCATTCAAGCGGAGGGGAAGGGTATAGTCGCTGATGGCGTCGAACGATTTCAGCCGCGCACGGAAGGCATGGTATTCGTCGTCGGCGATGGGCTCGCCAAATTCCGCGACGAGATCGTCGATGATCATCGTCTGCGTCCTGGACACGCGGAGCGTATCGTCGGCCGGGGACGCGAGGGCGAGCACGCGGTGGAAGCGCTGCACCCATGCCTCCGGCAGGATGCCGTACGAGCCGTCCTCGAGCTTCACGAAGCGTTCCTTCCGCTGCAGGGCGCGGGCGATGGCCTCCATCGACGCGTGCGTTTGTTCGAACGCCGCGTCGACCTTCACGTCGAACCATTCGATTCCCGAACACACCTTCACCGTCGCCGAGGGAGCGCCGAGGCGGAGCCTGTACCGCTTCAGATTCTCCTGCCCGAAGATCTCGAATCCCGCGGCGCGGAAGTTGGGCAGTTCGACGGCGAGCCATTCGAGGGGATTCTTGCGGGGTGTGAAGTACAGCACCGTGCCCTCGTCATCGTCGGCTTCCGATTCGTTCACGCCCGCCGCGGTGAGCATGCGGAAGAATTCTTTTTCTTTTTCGTGGCGCCGGAGGATGTGTATGGCCTTGCCCCTGAGCGCATTGTATTCGCCGTTGAACGGCGTGTGGTGAAGGGGGTGGAGTTCGAACTCCTCATACTTGAACCGCAATTCGACGGCCAGTTTCCCGGAGCGCTCGCGCAGATAGAGGCGCGGCACCGGATCGGTATCGATGGTCTGGAGGAAGTCGTGCCGGCACTGCACCGAATAATGCGGCAGGAGCAGCGGGAGGCCGGTGCGGAGAAATGTTTCGCGTTCAGCCGGAGGCACGGTGATGCGTTTCATCTTTTGGAACGCGAGCACCTGCTCGCCCTCCGCGCCGTCGGCGCGGAGGATGGTGTTCTCGCACAGGAGCCACAGGGGCGACTTGCACATGACGATGCACTCCGCCGCGTCCGCGTCCCGCTCCCTGAAATGCAGTGTGAGGAAGATGTCGAGACCGTGTTTTTCCTCCCTGATCTCGAGCCTCACGCGGCCCTCGTCCTCGGCGACCTCCATGCGCGGTCCGGCGGTGCCGTCCTTCTTCGCGCGGTACACTTCCCTTCCCCGCAGCAGCGTGAGGAGGTCTGTCATCATCGCGTCGTTCTCCATCGCCCCGAAATTGAAGTACGCGGGCGGTCCCGAGAAGGGATTCTTCTCGGCGATCGTCGATGAAAATTTTCCGTTGATCTTCTCGAGCAGGATACGGTCGATGAGATCGTAGTGCTCGGTGTCGTCCCGGTTGTATTGCTTGAGGACCGACGGTTTCGCGTCGGCGCCGCTTTTGAGCGTACGAATGCGGACGGGGACGATCGAGCGGTGGTCGTTGTGCACCGAGAGAAGGTACGCGATGCGCCACGGGAGGACGGCCCGATGGGGAACGGAAGGCGCCCCCCCGAGGGGAAGGAGATGGTTGATGGCGGCGCGCCACGGCGTATGCTGCGAGACCGGCTTATGCGGCGTGGTATGCTCGCCGTAGAGGAGGGCCATCATGGCGGCGACCACATGCTTGCATTCGCCCTCCCAGTCCACGGGGCACGTGCATGACGTTTCGATGGTCCCGTTGCGGTTCCAGAGCTCGACGTCGAACGACGAGCCCGACCGAACCACGGCCTGGACATGCAGGTCGGAGACCCGCTGGATGGTCACAAAGCCGCGTTGATAAATGCGGAGTGCCCTGCGAATGCTGTCCTCATTCGCGATGCTTCGTATGAGCGATTCGGTTATGTCCATCATAAATGGTCCCCCCCCACCGGCATTGAGTCGTGCGCAGCCGCAGCTTAGAGGTCGAGTTTAACGAGTATCTTGCGGAATCCCTGGGGCGTCATACCCGCCAGTTTCGCCGCCTGTGGGATGCTGCCGCCGGCAGCGCGCAGGATCTTCCTGCAGTACTCGCCCCTGAAGAGCCGTTCGGCTTCCTTGAACTCGACGAGCGGAATCTCCGATGCGTCGGACAGCGACGGCAGTTTCCGCGCGTTGAGATTCGGAAAATGGTCCGGCGTGAGCACGAAACCGTCGGAGTATGCGAGGGCGTTCTTCACGGCGTTCTCCAACTCGCGGACGTTGCCCGGCCACGAATATTTCTTCAGCAGCTCGCCGACGTCCGGCGCGAAGCTGTACTGGTCATGGTTGATCTGGGGCGTGTGGCGCCTGAGCACATAGCGCGCGATCGGCTCGATGTCCTCGATGCGTTCGCGCAGCGGCGGTATTGCCAGCATCACGCCCGCGATGCGGAAGTAGAAATCCTCGCGCAGCCGTCCCGACGCGACGACCTTCTGGAGGTTCTCGTTCGTGGCCATGATCACACGGACATCCACTTTGATCTCCGGCTTGCGGGGATCCTGCCCGACACGCGTCAGGCTCTTGTATTGGAGAAAATGGAGGAGCTTCAGCTGGACGCTTTCGGTGAGGCTCGAGATCTCGGGGATGTACACAGTGCCGCCGTGAGCCGCCTCGAATTTTCCGATCTTCGATTTTTCGGCGCCCGAAAACGCGCCCTTCTCGTGGCCGAAGAGCTCGCTTTCGATGAGCGTTTCGGAGAGGCTCTTCATTGAGATCGAAATGAACGGCTTGTCGCGGCGCGGACTGCGGTGGTGGAGCTCGTAGGCGATGGTGTCCTTGCCCGCGCCCGTCTCGCCGCTCAACAGGATGTCGAAATTCATCATCGCCATCCGTGTCATCTCGTAATTAACCTTCTTCATTTTCTCGCTGACGCAGATGAATTTGTTCTGCTGGTCGTGAATGCTGTTCTGGAGCGCGTTCACCCTCAGCTCGAGGCTTCGGCGTTCGAGCGCCTTGTGGATCTTCTCGGTGAGGAGCTCGCGGTTGAAATTTTTCGGAAGAAAATCGTACGCGCCGCGGCGCATGGCCTCGACGGCGTTCTCGATCTCCGTATGGTCCGTCACGATGATCACCGGCATGTGCGGCTCGATGTCCTCGTGGATGACGCGCAGCACCTCGGTGCCGAACATGTCGGGCAGCTCCAGATCCAGGAGCACCGCGGAGATATGCTCCGACTTGAGAATCTCGAGCCCCGCCCCGCCGGTGCTGGCCTTCAGGACGGCGTACCGGTCCTCGAGCAATGCTTCGACATCGCTGAGAAACGAAATATTGTCATCAATGATCAGCAGTTTTTCCATCATGGCGTGTTTAGCTGTACAGGTAAGGTCCCGGGAGCGCGTCAATTCAGGACAACGAGTTCAATGATAAATTTGGCACCGCGCGGCGGATTCGTGTCGCACCAGATCCTGCCGCCGTATTTCCGTATCGCCGAGCGGGCATAGCTCAGGCCGAAGCCGTGGCCGTCGTCCTTTGTGGTGAAGCCGTCGTCGAAGATCTTCTCGCGGAGGCTCTCTTCAACGCCGGGCCCCGTGTCCCTGACGATCACGAGCACCTTCCCATCGGATTCTCTGACCTCGAGCGACACGCTGTTCCGGGTCTCGGCGGATGCGGCATCCTTCTCCATCGCCTGGAGGGCATTATGGATGAGGATCGAGACGATCTCCCCGATCTCGGCGGGCCTGCCGATGACGAATTTCTTCACCGCCGATTCGTCGCAGTAGACGGGCGTGCTGAACGCATTAGGGGTGAATTTTTTCACGACCGTCACAACGGTGCCCGCGATGTCGCAGGCGAGCTCGGCCTCGACGAGCTTCATGAGATCGTTCACGCGCAGCTTCAACGAGTCGACATCTCGGAGCATTGAACGGCGCAGTGTTTTGACGTCGTCGTCCTTCACAACGTCGCGGCTTGGGTCGGTGAGCAGGTCCTTCATTTCGCCGATGAGGAGCCGCACGTTGTCGTTGAGCACGAGGAGCTCCTTGCCCGTGGCGCGGGGCAGCGTTCCCTTGAGCTGCTTGCCGTCGTCGTCGCCGATGGCTTGGAGCAGGTATCCCATCGAACGCAGTTCGGGATAGACAAGCAGATTGTATTCGTTCACCGCAACGTTCACGCGCTCGGCCGCGGGCATATGCGCCGCCGATCCCGCATCCGTCTGCTGTTTGCGCAGCACGGCGTAGAGATCGGTGATGTTCTGCGCGAACAACAGGAGCCGGTTCAGATTCATGGCCATGCTCTCGCCGTGGCGGAACACGCGCAGCTTGATGAAAAGCTTCTCGTACACCTCGCTCAGCACGATGGATTTGAATTCCGTTTCGGCACGCTTCCGTTCGGTGACATTGCGGAGGATCGCATGAATGCGTCCGTCGGGAAGCGACTTGAGGCTCGATTCGATCGTGATGAGCCCGCCGTGCTTTTTCCGGAAGACCCGCTCCTCGACGAGCGGAGCTCCGGTGCGGAGAAATTCGAACGGGAGCGGATGCGTCTCCAGCTCTTCCGGCGGCACCATCTCGTGGATGGAGCGGGAGAGGAGTTCTTCCCGCGAATACTCGAGGAGTTCGCACGCTTTCGAGTTGATGTCCACGATCGCCCCCGCATCCGACATGATAAAGATCGCCTCCGACGCGTGATCCATGAGCACGCGGTTCTCATGAGCGATGCGGCGCAGCTGCTCTTCAACCGTGCGGCGCTCGCTGATGTCGGTGAATGTCGCGATCAGCCGGCGCGCGGTTCCGTCTTCCGTCCATTCCACGACACTGCCGCGGCATCCGATCCACTTCCACTCCTGCCCCTTCGTGCGCATCCGGAACTCGGACGAGATCTGGCCCGTTCGGCCGGCAATGTGGTCGTCGAGTGCAGTCTGCAGTCCGGCCTCGTCATCCTTATGGATATTCTTCTTCCAGAAGATCTCGTGCGGCGGCACCTCGCCCGGACGATATCCGAGCATCGCGAGCCACCCCGGGCTGTAAAAAATTTCCCCCGTGCCGATGTTCCAATCCCACAGGCCGTCGTGGAGCGCGTCGAGGTACAATTTCAAACGGGCTTCGCTCTCGCGCAAAGCGATCTCCGCCTTTCGGCGCTTCGTGAGGTCCCGGTAAATATCGAATCGGTACGGCTGGTTCTGCCATTCGAAGACGCCGCTGGAAATTTCGACGGGAAAGACCGCCCCGCTGCTCTTGCGGTGGTACCGCAGCGGGCTGTTCGAATGTTCGGGGGCGATGATGTTGCTCGTTGCGAAGGATGTGGTTCCGCCGGCAGGCGACAGATCGGCGATGTTCATTTTCAGGCATTCGGCGCGCGAGTACCCATAGAGCTGTTCGGCCGCCTCGTTCGCATCGAGGATTATGCCTGAGGTTGCGTCATAGATGAACGCGGCGTCGTCTATCGTCGTGAATAAATTCTTGTACCGGCTCTCGCTTTCCTTCAGCGTGTTCTCGACCTGCTTGCGCATCGAGATGTCGACCATGACGCCGCGGACACCCACGGCGGCGGCATTCGCGTCGCGTATCACATCGCTGTAGATGATGACGGCGACAGTGCTGCCGCTCTTCATTTTCACCGTATACTCATTCGTCCTGCGCGAGGTGCCGGCGAGCACGCCTGCAAAGTTCGCGCGCACACGCGGCACATCCTCGTCGATGATGAGGTCGTCCGTATAAATTCCCTCGCGGAAATCCTGGTCCGTCATGCCGAAAAAATCGAAGGCGAACTTGTTGGCAAAGGTAATGCGTCCCTGCAGATTGGTTTCGAAGATGACTGTCGGAAGCATGTCGATCGTCGTCTTGTAGCGGCTCACGTCCTGGCGCAACAGTTCGATGGCACGCGCGTACTCCGCGGCAAAACGAAGCGCGTGCTCTTCGTTGTTGTGTGTATTCGGTTCAGTGTCCATAAAGAATTGTGGTGTCGGAAATAGTCGACAATCGATGCCCGTTCTCCCTGCAACAGCGCATCATATTAATATACAACTATTTTCCGGCATAGTCATCAGTCGATACACCCGAGGATGCCGACGGACGAAGATAGGGCACGCCGCAGGACGGACAGAATTTAGCGGTTGGATAGAGGATCGGTTCGAGACACTCCGAACATTCGCAGAGCATCTTCGTCCCGCAGAGGATACAATAGGCATGGTGTTCGGCGGAATGCGAAAAATATGCGCACGAGGGGCAGATTGTGTATCGATCGCGTGTTACCTTCTCTTCAGGCATTCGTTTTGACGGTATGGGCATTCGCAAACACTTGGATGGCGGAAACTTGTACGTATCTCCATACAATTAGCGAATTTCGTGCCAAAACGGATCGGCATATTTGACCGATAGCGGAGGTGTGCACGCCGGCGAGGAACTATCTGTTTCTTTAAAAGGAATCAATTGTTGCTATCCCTCCAAATAAAACGCCCTGTCTCATTGCTGAAACAGGGCGGGAAGGATTGGTTGGAGCAGGGATCATGTGGGTCAGTTGACGTACTCGCGGTCCAGCTGTTCCTGAAACTTCGGATGCGCAATATCGATCAGCGCCTTGTTCCGCTGTCGGATCGTTTTACCGTAGAGATCGGCGACGCCGTTCTCCGTGACGACATAATGGACGTCGGCGCGTGTCGTAGTAACACCGGAGCCGCGGGTGAGGTACGGCACGATGCGCGAGATGCTGCCGCCCTTCGCCGTGGACGGGAGCGCGATGATCGGCTTGCCGCCCTTGCTGCGAGACGCGCCCCGGATGAAGTCGAGCTGCCCGCCGAAGCCGCTGTAGAAGCGGGGTCCGAGGGAATCGGCGCACACCTGTCCGGTCATGTCGACTTCGAGCGCCGAATTGATGGCGACCATCTTCTCGTTTTGTGAAATGATGAACGGATCGTTCACGTACGCCGACGGATGGAACTCGATCACCGGATTATTGTCGATGAAGTCGAAAATGGCGCGTGTGCCGAGAACGAAGGCCGCGATGATCTTCCCGCGGTGAATCGTTTTCTTCTCGTTGTTGATGACGCCGTCCTCCACGAGACTGATCACGCCATCCGAGAACATCTCCGTGTGTATGCCGAGATTTTTTTTCTTCCCGAGGAATTTCAGCACGGCGTCGGGGATGGCCCCGATGCCGGTCTGTATCGTCGACCCATCCTCGATGAGCCCGGCGATGTGGCCGCCGATCTTCTTGTAGACGAGCTTCTCCTCTTCGGAAGAATGCTTCTCGCCGGGCACGAGTTCCTTGAGCGGCTCGTCGTGTTCGACGAAGTACGTCACTTTGTCCATGTGTATGAAGCAGTCGCCGAGCGTGCGCGGCATGTTTTTGTTGACCTGCGCGATAACGATCTTCGCGACATCGGCGGCCGTCTTCGTCGTCTCAACGCCGACGCCGAAGCTGCAATAGCCGTACTGGTCGGGCACCGACACCTGTATCAGGGCGATGTCGATGGGAAGAATGCCCCGCGCGAAGAGCATCTCGGCTTCGGATAGGAAGATCGGCGTAAAATCGGCGCGCCGTTCGTTCACAGCCTGCCGCACGTTCGCCCCCATGAAGAGGGCGTTATGCCGGAAGCGCCCTTCCATCTCGGGAGACGTGTATTTCGTTTCTCCCATCGTCAGGAGATGCACGACCTCCACGTTCTTGATCTGGGGTCCGCGCTTGCACATCGCTTCGACAAGATGCGACGGCACCGCGCATCCGTAGTGGATGTAGACCCTGTCGCCGGAGAGCATGCATTTCAACGCATCGTCGGCGGTTCTCAGTTTCGCTTTATACCGATCTAACCATGCCATAGGACTGTGAATAAGGTGAGGGATAACAATAACGGTAATTGTCGGTAACTCAAGCTCAGGAGCGTGCTATCGCTGCGACATGACGGCAGCCTTCAGCGTGTTGACGAGCAGCATCGCGATCGTTGTCCTGCCCACGCCTCCCGGCACCGGGGTAATGGCGCCGGCCACGGCCTTCACCGGCTCGTAGTCGACGTCGCCGACGAGACGCGAGCCCGTCTTCGACGAGGGGTCCGCGATGCGGTTGATGCCCACATCGATAACGACGGCGCCCGGCTTCACCATGTCCGCGGTGATCATTCCAGGCTTGCCGACGGCCGCGATGAGGATGTCGGCCTGTCGTGTGAACGACGCAAGATCCTTCGCCGCGGTATGGGCGATAGTGACGATGGCGTTGCACCATTCCTTTTTCTGCACGAGCATGTTGGCGATCGGCTTGCCGACGATATTCGAGCGGCCGACGACGACGACGTGTTTGCCCGACGGATTGATGTCGTAGCGTTTCAGGATCTCAAGGATCCCGGCCGGCGTGCAGGGGTAGAACGTGTCCATGCCGATCATGACGCGGCCAATGTTCGCCGGGTGGAAGCCGTCCACATCCTTCGACGGATCGATGGCCTCGATGACGCGCTGCTCGTCGATGTGAGCGGGAAGCGGAAGCTGGACGAGGATGCCATGGATCTTCACGTCTCTGTTGAAGGCGTCGATCAGCGAGAGCACATCCGCCTCCGAGGCGGAAGCGGGCAGACGTTCGGTCACCGAATGGAATCCGGCGTCGTCGCAGGCGATGCCCTTGCTCTTCACATACGACTGCGATGCAGGATTCTCGCCGACGAGGATAAAGGCGAGGCCGGGAACGAGCCCGGTGGTGGTCTTCAGGTGTGCCGCGGCGGTTTTCACTTCGATCCGAATCTCGTCCGCGATCTTTTTTCCGTCGAGTATGATGGCCATGTTAGAATTTTGGTGTAATGATGTGTTCGAATCGTATCGTTTTTCCCGTCTCGACATCGACCTCGGCGACGACGGCGCAGAGGCGGTTGTCGTTCGACGCAGGTTCGTATTTGTGCGGCGTCTGCTTCAGGAAGCGCTGGAGCGCCGGCTCCTTCTTCATGCCCATCACCGAATCGTACGGACCGGTCATGCCGACATCCGTAATGTAGGCGGTGCCGCGGGGCAGGATGCGCGCATCGGCCGTGGGCGTATGCGTGTGTGTTCCGACAAGCACGCTCGCCCTCCCGTCGACGAACCATCCCATCGCCATTTTCTCGGCGGTGGCCTCGGCGTGGAAATCGATGAAGATGATCTTCGTCTGCTCCTGGATCTTCGTGATTG
>JAVBYH010000310.1 GCA_030824175.1 Bacteroidota bacterium
GCACGGCATAGTTCGACCGCGGGTGTTCGGGCTTTTCCTCGATCGAGACGGCGCGGCCCTGCTTGTCGAATTCGACGATGCCGTACCGATGCGGATCTGTCACATGGTAGCCGAAGATGGTGGCGCCGGTCTCGCGTTTCAGCGCCGCGTGGAAATAGTCCATCGCACCGTAGAAAATATTGTCGCCGAGCACAAGCGTCACGGGGTCCGTACCGATGAACTCCTCGCCGATGATGAACGACTGGGCGATCCCGTTGGGGGCGTCCTGCACCGCGTAGGTGATGGAGATCCCGAGGTGTGAGCCGTCGCCGAAGAGCTGCCTGTAGAGCGGTATCGTTTCCTTGTTCGAGATGATCAGCACGTCGCGGATCCCCCCGAGCATGAGCATCGACAGGGGGAAGTAGATGAGCGGCTTGTCGTAGATCAACGCAAGCTGCTTGCTGTACACCTTTGTGATCGGATAGAGCCTGGAACCGCTGCCGCCGGCAAGGATGATGCCCTTCATGGGATGCATATGCTGTCTGGTTGGATGGAGAGTTTGGAACCGGTGAATCGGAATTTCCTCAATATAGGAAGTTTTTCGGTACGCATCACGATAAATTTCGCGTATAAAAAAAAATGCGGTGCCGATGGATCGGCACCGCACCCGGCACACCGTGCCGCCCGTGCGTGTTATGCGGTCATGATCGTGGTCATCAGTTCCTGGATATTGACGGGCTTCTGCATCACAACGTCGACCGCGGTCTGCTTCATCTGGACATCGGTGAGCATCTCGACGAACGCCGTGGTGAGAATGATCTTGGACGCAGGACAGATCATGCGCATATGTTTGGCAAGCTCCCACCCGTTCATATCCGGCATTGCGAGGTCGGTGATGACGACATCGGGTTGGAACGTGCGGGCCAGACGGACGGCGTCGCGGCTGTCCAGGAGCGCCTTTGTGACGAAGCCTTTGGACGAGAGGAGCTTTTCGAGCGAGAGCAGGACTCCTTCGTCGTCGTCCACGATAAGGATCTTGGAGACGAAGCGCGGATCCATGTCGCTCGGCCTGGTCTGGGAACGTCGTCCGGCGTCATTCGGCAATACGTCGTTCCTGGGGATGGTGATGGTGAACACGCTTCCCTTGCCGAGTTCCGTCTTCACCGAGAGACTCCCCTTCATCTTGCGAAGGAGCTCCTTCACGATGGTGAGCCCCATGCCCGCATGTTGGTCATCCTTCGTCGTGAACATCGGTTCGAACATTTTGGCCTGCACGTCGCTCCTGATACCGGTCCCGGTGTCGCTGACGGTCAGCGAAAAATCGTCGCCGCCGTATTCGCACGCAACGGTGATCTCGCCCCCGTCGGGCATCGCATCGAACGCGTTCACAAGGACGTGGGCGATGATCTCCCGCACTTCGCACACATAGCCGAAGATCTTGGCATGCTTCTCGAACCGGCGTGTGATGACGATCGGGATGTGCTGCGTGCGGCAGCGTTCGAAGGCGGGTTCGACAACTGCGCAGGCCTCGTCGAACACGTCCTCGACGGACATGGGAGCGAAGGACTGTTGTCTGCTTTTGTGGATGAACTGGAGGAGGCGCTTCACCTCTCCCACGCCCTGTTCGGCGGCCTGGACGATGTATGCGCATTCCCGCAGGAGCCGCTCGTCCGTTGTCTTCATCTGCATGAGCTGCGCCCTGCCGATGACAGATCCGAATACATTGTTGAGTTCGTGCGCCAAAAATCCCGCGAGCGATCCGACGGCCTTCGTCCGTTCCGTCTGCACGATGTGCGCCTGCGTGCTGCGGAGCAGCTTATGAAGCCGTTCGATCTCGGCGGCGGCGGATTCCCCGTTCGCCACGAAGACGGCATCGATCATGCCGTCGGTGCGCTTCACCGCGGTCACGGCGGCAAGGCGTTCTTCGCCGTGGCGTGTCGTGAGCGCACACGATCTTCCCGCAAGTCCCGGACCGTCCAGGACGAGTCCTTCCAAGGCCTTCACGTCGTCGCCGCAGCGGAACACGGGGTCGCCGCATCCGCATGTGAGGAACTGCTCCTTCGATTCGAACCCGAGCATGAATGCCAGCGCCTCATTGGCGGCATGGATCGTGCCCGATACTGCAACGATGCCGACCCCGTCTGAGAGGGCGTCGGCATACAGTGGTAACAAAAATTCAGCCATACGAATGAGTATCCTACAGTGGGGAGACTACGGAACGATGCTGCCGCGCCTTTTCAAGGAGGCGCTCCACAGCACCGACTAATTTGCCGAAATCGACGATCGGTTTCGAGATGTAATCGTCTGCAGCGCTGGCGATAAGGAAGTTCTCCATGTCGTCGCGCATTGCATGGGCGGTCGCAAGCAGGATGGGAACGGACGCCCCGAAGGGGCCCGACTTCATCGCCTTGCTCAGCCGCAATCCGTCGACGGCGGTTCCCTCGAGAAACGTGTTCGAGAGCGACACGTCCATGATCACCCCGTCCACATTTCCGCTGTTGTACAGTTCCAGCGCCATGTCCCCGTCCTCGGTAACGGTTACCGTGTGATGGGCCATGCGCGAGAGCACGAGGTCGAACAATTCGGCGTTAACGGGGTCATCTTCGATCACTAATATACGAGCCATTTCATGCACCTTTCATTCATATCCTTATGATTGCCTGACAAGGGACGTCACGGCATCCAGCAGATCTTTTATGTTCAACGGTTTTATCAACGTCCGCGTCATGCTGCGGTCGGCTTCGAGCTGTTCGACTTCGCGGCAGACGTCCTCGTGGCCGCTCATCATCACGACCGGCGTGTGGGCCACGGCCGGAATGGACCGGATCTTCTTCAGCAGATCGATCCCGTTCAGGAGACTCGCCCCCACGCGCGACGGCAGTGCATAGTCCGAGAGCACGACGCTCGGCTTGAACTGCAGCAGTTCGGACAGGGCGTCGTCCGCCGTCGTCACGCTCCGAATGGAGAACGACCCGCCCTCATCGAGCACGTCGCGGATAAGCGCGGCGTACATCAGATCGTCCTCGACGATGAGGATGATGGGCTTCGACGACAAGGGCTGCGTGGCGGCCGCCGCGTGTGTCTGTCCGACGAGGGTGTCGACAGGGCGGACCGCCGCGGGGAGGCGAAACATGACGCGAGTTCCCTTTTGTATGCCTTCGCTCTCGAGGGCGATGACGCCCCCCATCTTCTCGACGAGGTTTTTCGCAATCGAGAGGCCGAGCCCCGTACCGCCGGCATGCCGCGTGTACGACGCGTCGATCTGCGAAAACATCTTGAACAGTTTGTGCTGCATGTTCTTGGCGATGCCGATGCCCGTGTCCACGATCGTGAACTCGACGTATCCCTTCTCCTGGTGTTCCTCGACCGTGAGCGTAACGCCGCCCTCGTTCGTGAACTTGACCGCGTTCGCGAGCAAATTGATGAGCACCTGCTTCAGCCGGGCGGCATCGGCCATCACGGCAGCGTCCTTCCGCTGGGGGCCGATGTATGTGAGGGAGATGTTCTTATTGTTGGCCTGTACCTCAAGGATGCTCTTGATGTCGTCCCAGAGCGCCTCGACGCGGAACGGTTCCGTCTGGAGCGTCATCTTGCCCGATTCGATCTTCGAGATGTCGAGGAGATCGTTGATCAGGTTCAGCAGGTGCTTGGAGCTTCCGAGCGCCTGGCCGATGAATTTCTTCTCCTCCGCCGGATCGCGTGCCAGCCCTTGCTCCACGAGCGTGAGAAATCCGACGATGCCGTTGAGCGGCGTGCGCAGCTCATGCGAGGTCGTGGCGAGAAACTCGTCCTTGCGCTTGTTGACCTTTTCGAGGAGCGTATTGTTCTCGATGATCTTCTGCTGATACTCCGAGAGGATGCGTTCATCGATCCGGCGCCGTGTCGTATCGTGGAAGATGGCGATGAATTCGTCCCGGTGCGTCTCCGCATCCTGGACGCGGTAGAGCCGGGCGTCGACGTAGAGCAGGTTTCCGTCGCGGTCGGGCTGGTTGATCTCGCCCTCCCACGCCCCGTGTTCGACGAGCGCGGCGGTGATGCCGTCGCGCGTCCGCCTGTCGACGAACGACGAATACTTGAAGATCTCCGGCAACGTTCTGCCGACGGTCTCCTCGCGCGTCCACCCGTAGAGGGCCTCTGCCGCCCGGTTCCAATGCGTCACGCATTGGTTCGCGTCGGCGATGACGACGGCATCGTACAGATTGTCTATTATCACTAAATTTTTATCAGTCATGTGTCCTGGTGATGTCTTCTGGTGCCTGGTTAATCGTAAATATACACGCCGCTGAGGATCGGATCGAAGCGGTGATGCGCCATGATGCGTTCGATCGTGTTCATCGTGAGCACCGTGTTTTCCGTCAGCAGCTTCACGCCGCTCGCCGTATACAGGTCGCGGGCAATTTTCATCCCCCCGACGAGTTCGAGCACCGAGATATGCCGCTTTCCCTCCACGACAAAGTTCTGCGATGCGATCTGGAGATAATCATTCACGAGCATTGCGATCTGAGGATCGAAATAGCTGCCCTTGCGCGTCAGGAGTTCCGTGCGCACCGCGTCCATGTCGACGGCCGTCGTGGAGAGCACGTGCTCGACCGCGTTGATGACGCGCAGGATGCGCGCCCCGAACGGGATTTCCGTCTTCATCAGCCGGTCCGGGTGCCCTGTCCCGTCGAAGTTCTCCATCTGGTGCCGGATGAGCGTGGAGACCGTCTTCAGGCGCGGGATCGCCTGCGTGATGAGCTGTCCGCGGATCGGATAGTGGGCGATCTCCTCCCGCTCGTGGTCGGTCTGCTCGGAGGGGAGTTTCGTCAGCACCGTATCGGGCATCGTCACCTTGCCGATCTCGTGGAGGAGCGCCGCATATTTGATGTCCTGCATTTCGTCCGGCGTCACCTGGAATTTCTCGCCGACCCACACGGCGATCTCGGCCGCCCGCCGCCCGCGCGCCGCGGCATTGGGCACGCGCAGCTCGATGAGATTGCCGAGCAGGGCGATGATGCCGTTGAAGCTCATCTCGAGCTCCTCGTTGAGGGCCACGAGCTGCGTGCGTTCGGTCGCCAGCTCGTCCTGCAAAAACTTGATGCGCAGGAAGGCGTTGATCTTCGAAATGAGCTCGCCGCCGTGGAACGGTTTGGTAAGATAGTCGTCCGCGCCGAGGCTGAGCCCCTTGATCTTATTGTCCATATCCTCAATGCCGGTCAGCAGGATGAACATCGTGCCGCGCAGCATCGGATGCCGCTTCACCCTGTTGCAGAACTCGAAGCCGTTCTCCCCGGGCATGTTGAAATCGCTCACGACAAGGTCCGCGTGATGTTCCACCGCGAGCGCGAGGCCGTCGTCGGCGTTCGTGGCGGAGTGCACGGAAAATCCCGTGTGCGCGGCGAGCGTTTTTGTGATGAGCAGAAGTTCGACCGGATTGTCTTCCGCGACGATGATGACTGGATTCTTTTTCACTCGTTTGTACTTCCTTCGTATTTGACGATGATGCTGATGCGCCGGTTGGTCACGTCGTACGGATCCTGGAGGTTGTGGAGTCGCTTGTCGGCGAATCCGCGCACCTGGTCGATCTTGTCATTCCCCGTTCCCGAGGCGACCATCACGCGCCGCGCCGCATTGGCCCTGTCTGCGCTGAGTTCATAATTGGTATAGCCCGTCACGTTGCCGTACTGGCGTGCGTCGGTATGCCCTTCGACGATGATGTGGTTGGGCATCTTCGACAATTCGTCGCTAATCGTCTTGATGATCTCCGCCGCCTCGGGCTGCAGCGTCGCCGTGCCGATATCGAAGAAGAACGCCTTCGACGACTCCATCAGTTCGATGCGGAGCCCGTCCTTCACCATCTCCATGGTGATCTGGTTCTTCAGCAGCGCGAATTTTTTCTGGCTCTCGAGATCCTTTTTGATGGCCTCGCCCATCTTCTTGAGTATTTCTTTCTGGCCTTCGATCGATTTCCCGGGGGCCTTCGGCGGCATGGCGTTCGGGATCATCCCCTTGCCGCCCTGCATGGCGCCGCCGCTCGTCGCATCGAACGCGCCGGGGTCGCGGAAGTACGAGGACACGATGGTCTTCGTCTCCTCGTTCTGTCCGAGGATCCACAGCACGATGAAGAGCGCCATCATCGCAGTCACGAAATCGGCGTACGCGACCTTCCAGGCGCCGCCGTGATGGCCGCCGCCGTGGCCGCCCTTCACCTTTTTGATGATGCGGATGGGTTCTTCTTTATCGAGGTTTGCCATGGGTTATTTTTCCTTGCCCGATTTTACCTTCTTGCACGCATCTTCCGTCTCCCTAAACGTGGGACGCAGATCGCTGTAGATCACGCGGCGGGCGTATTCGACGGCCATCACCGGCGGGTTCCCTTTGGCATAGGCGATGACACCGGCCTTGATGCAGCCCATATAGCGCGCCTCGGCCGCGTTCTGATACTCCATGTTCGTCGCCATCGGGCCGACGAATCCATAGGAGAGGAGGATGCCGAGGAACGTGCCAACAAGCGCGGCCGCAACGTGATGCCCCACCGTCGCGGCGCCCGCGTCGACATGTCCCATCACGATGATGATGCCGAGCACGGCGGCCACGATGCCAAGCCCCGGAAGCGAGTCGCCGATCTTCGAGAAGATGGCCGGATAGCCGGCGACCTCCTCGTGATGCGTGTCGCTGTCTCCGTCGAGCAGCACCTCGACGTCCTGCGCCGGCACGCCGCCGCTGAGCATGAGCTTCAGGGTGTCGCAAAGGAAGTCGATCGCGTGATGATTGCCGAGCAGGAATTTGTTGCGTGCGAAGATGGCGCTCTTCGACGGATTCTCCACGTGCTGCTCCACGTTGATGAGGCCGTCACGCGTCGCGACATGGAACAGTTCGAAGAGCGACTGCAGGAGGCGGAGATATTCATCCTTCGTGTACGGGTCGGGCTTGAACAACCCCCCGATCTTGGGACCGATCTGCTTGAGCATGCGCATGGGAGCCGAGATGAGCACCATGCCGATCGTCGCCCCGCCGATAATGACAAACTCTGAAACCTGCATCAGGATCAGGAAGGGGCCGCCTGCCATGGCGAACCCTCCGAGGACCGAGATGACAACGACCACGGCACCGATAATGACAAACATTGAGTTTCCTCGTTCAATTAATCCACTGGTGAGAAACGGCGTTCGCGCTGCTTAGGACGCCACGGACTCTTTCGGCGCCTCCGGGGAGGCCTCCTTACCGAGTTCGTCAATTTTATTCTGGACATCCTCGCCGATCTGCACGAACCGCGTCTTGATGCGCTCGAAGCATTCGTCGATCTGCTTCCAATCGACAGGCTCCATTTTCGCAAGGTCCTCGAGCTCCGCCCCAAGCAGGGTGATGTCGTCGTAGCCGACGGTGCCGCCGCTGCCCTTGAGATCGTGTGCGACCTTTGTCAGTTCGACCGTGTGCTTCAGGTCGATGGCCGTGCGGATCTTGTTCCGTTTCTCGTTGAAGAGGCTCACGAAATGTTTCGCAAGGCGCAGCGTGAGACGCTTTTGGTCCTCGAGCGTGAAGCGCTGTGTCGAGAACCGTTCGTTCTCGCGGAGCAGGTGAAGGCGCCGCACTTTTTTCATGTATTCCTCGCCGAGCAGGTCGACGAGCTTCTTGTTCAGCACTTCCTCGTTGAACGGCTTGGAAAGCACGGCATTGGCACCGGCTTCGACCGCCGCGACCACATGCTGCCTGTCCGTATGCGCGGAGATGATGATGACCGGCGTTGTGATGCCGGAAGCGCGGTTGCGCAGCGTGCGCAGCACCTGCATGCCGTCGAAATTGGGCATGAGCAGGTCCAGCACGATCAGCGAGGGGCGCACCTCCATCACCTTCTTCAAGCCTTCGTAGCCGTCATTCGCCGTGACGACGGTAAAAAACAACCGCTGAAAAAACAACTTCAATGCCTGCCGTGTCACGGCCCCGTCGTCGATGATGAGGACTGTCGGGACCTGTTCTTCACTCTGTGCCATGCTCTCTCCGTTCGTTGCGTTCCGTCACTTTTTTTGTTTTAAGTAGCGCGGCGAGCTGTTTCGTGCCCGCCACCGAAGCCTTCGAAGCTTCCTTGTTCTCCGCCTTGATGCGGTCGTACACCTCGCCGCGGTGAACGGTGATCGACTTGGGGGCGTCGATGCCGAGCTTGATCTGGCCGTCGTGGAGTTGCACAACCGTGACGGTGATCGAATCGCCGATCCGGATGGTTTCACCGGGTTTCCGTGTCAATATTAACATGAGTACCTTCCTTGGTTACGATGGTTCACGCCTGTGCTAAAATACTTTCTGGGCTATGGAATAGTGATCGTCCGTGAGGATCACCTGACGGCCTGTCTGTGTCCGGGAATCGATGACGATCGGACTCTTGAGGTTCGCCGTTGTGTCGTCGAGCGACGCGCGCAGGCAGACGACGGCAAACAGCTCGTACTCCCCCTCGCCCGCGGACGGGATCACGGGCTTGTAGCCGGGATTGATCTCGCGCGGATCGATGAGGGGAAAGCACAGGTCGCTGTGCTGCGTCGAGACCAGCCAGCGGAAGGGCTCGGAATCCTCGTCGTGGACGATCACAAATTCGGTCCATTCTTCGAAACCGATGATGCCGTTGGGAAATGCGACGCGGAGGTCGTCGCCGCATTCCAGCTCACCGAATTGTCGTGAAAAAAATTTCATGATGCGTAGTTACTCCTTTGGTCGCTGTTGTTCCGGCGTGTCGATGATGACGATGTCCACGCGCCTGTTTCGTGCCCGATTCTCGTCCGTTGAATTATCCACGAGCGGCTTGAATTCGGAATACCCGACCACGGCGATCTTGTCAGGATTCAGCCCGTGCCGGGTGATTAAATAATATGCCGTGTTCACCGCCCGCGAGACGGACAGATGCCAGTTCGACGGGAACTCTGCGGTGGCGATCGGCATCGTGTCCGTGTGGCCTTCCACGCGGACGTCGTTCGGCAGCGTCCGGATGACGGACGCGATCGAATCGAGCGTCACGAACGCGGTCGCCTTCACATCCGCAGCTCCCGATGCGAACAGGAGCTTCTCGAGCATGTGGATGGTGATGCCCCGCTCGTTCTTTGTGATCGTCACGCCGCTGCCGAACTGGCTCGTGCCGACGGCGGTCTGTATCTTTTTGATGAGCTCCGCACGCTCACTCTGCAGTTGAAGCGGCGTGATCGCGTTCGACCGGTCGGCATTCGAGACAATGACCTTCCCGCCGAACATATGCTCGAACACGCCCGCCACCTCCTGGTATTTCCCGGCGTCGACCTTGGACACGGCATAGAGCACGATGAACAGGCCGAGGAGCAGCGTGATAAGATCGGCATACGTCAGCAAATAGCGGTCGGTCTTGTTGTCGTCTTCCGCAGGCGATGCATGGAGCCTGCTGCGCCTTATTCGGCTCTGTTCCCGGGAAGCGAGCTCAGGAGTTTTGCCTTGAGCACGTTCGAGACCTCGCCCTGCTGAATAGCCAACACTCCCTCGAGCAGGATCTCTAAAAATTGTTTTTCTTCGAGATGACATAATTTCAACCGATCGGATACGGGCAGCCACAGGATGTTCGCGCTGAAGATGCCCCATAACGTTGCAATGAACGCAGAAGCCATATTGTGAATTAAAGCGGTGGGATCCTCTCCCGCACTCGCCAGCGTCATGATGAGGCCCATGACCGTGCCGATGATGCCCATGGTCGGCGCGTAGCCTCCCATTTTCGTGAAGAGCCCCGCATTAGCGGCATGGCGTTCCGACATGTGCATGAGCTCGGTCTCGGCGATTGTCCGGATGGACTCCGGATCGGTGCCGTCGATGGCGAGCTGCATCCAGCGGCGCAGCTGCGGCTGGTCGATCGTCCTCACCTCGTTTTCGAGCGAGAGCAGCCCCTCTTTCCGGGCGCGGATCGAATACCGCACGAGTTTGTCCACGAGCACCGACGAATCGTACGGCGGCGGAAACGCCGCGACCTTGAGGTACTCGAAGCACCGCACGAACCGCTCCCACCCGCTTCCGATGATGGCCGTTGCGAAGGTGCCGCCAAAGACGATCACGATCGGCGGCAGCAGCAACAACGCCCTCACCGATCCCCCTTCGACGATGTACGCCCCGAAGATGGCGAGGACGCCGATTGCCAATCCTATAAATGACCCGTATCGTTTCATGCGCCCTTAAATAAAATCAACAAGTGTCTTGGGAATGATCTGCGCGCCGATCTTCAGCGACGTATCAAGAATTGTTTGCTGATGCTGGAGTTCGACGATCGCCTGCGCGATATCCGTGTCCTGCACTTTCGACAGGATCGACTTCAGCGACGTATTCTGGCTCTCCAATTGTGTCTGGAACGTATCGAGCCGGTTGAGGGTCGTGCCCGCCTTCACCGACACCGTCATCAGCCTGTCCATCGCATCGGTGACCGCCTGCTGGTCGGCGGCCGTCGCTTGCGTGCCGCTGCTGAGCGCCTTATAGACGTTGAGCACGGCGTTCAATGCCGCATTGCCGTTGAAGGCATCCTCGCCCGAAATATTCGTCGGCTCCTGGATCTGCGGCGCCACATCCAACTTGATCGAACCGGCGACCCCGTTCGGATTCGCGGTCACCGTTTGCGTGGCGGCGTCGTAGGTGAACGGCTGGTCCTTCGTCTGCGTTCCGCCAAAAATGAATTTGCCGTTGAAGCTCGTGTTCGAAATGTGCAGCAGTTCTTCGAGCATCTGCTGCACGTCGCCGGCGAAGGGGGCGAGATCCCGCGGATTCGTCGCCGATGTCGCGCGCGTGAGCGTTTCCTTCAGGCGGACGAACACGTCGGAAGCGGCGTTGAGCGCATCCGCCGTCGTCGTCATCATCGCATTGGCGACGGTGATGTTCGATTGGTATTGTTCGTTCTGGTTCACCTTATCCTTGAGCCGGAGCACGGAGGCCCCCCCGGTCGGGTCGTCGGACATCGCATTGATTTTCTTCTGGGAGGAGATCTGAAGATTCAATTTATCAATTTTCGAGCGCGAAGTCGAGACACTGTTAAGAAAACTGTTCACCATATTTAATTCTGTGACTCGCATGTCAGTGCCTTCAGACTATTTGAAGAATCGTTATCATCATATCATCGACTGTCTTCACAAGCTTTGCCGATGCGTCGTACGCCCGCTGGAACTTGATCATATTCGTCATTTCTTCGTCGAGGGAAACGCCGGAGAAGGAATTGCGCTGGTTTGCGATCTGCGTCAGGATCAGCTGCTGATTCGTTTCCTCGCGAATCGCCGTCCCCGAATCGGTGCCGATCTTGCTCGTGAAGGCCGCATAGAACTGATTCTGGCTTTCCGTCCCCCCGTTCATCGTCGGAGCATCGAACACATTCGCCAGTTTATTGGCCTGCGCGTTGTCGCCCGCGGCGCCGGTGGCGCTCGCCGCGATGAGGCTGGGGTTGCTGGACAATGCCGCATTCACCGTCAGCACGCCGTTGCCGTATGACGTGAAAAAATTCGTGCCCGTCGGCGCGGCCGGATCCGATGCGTTCGTCTTCAGGCCGTAGCCCGCCCGATGGAGCGTATTGACAGACGACATGATGCTTTGGGCGAGCTGATCGACGGAGGACTGATATCCGGGGATCGTCGAATTGTACTGCTGCAGCATGCCGCCGAGCTCGCC
>JAVBYH010000293.1 GCA_030824175.1 Bacteroidota bacterium
GGCATCAGCAGCTCGGCATCTTCTGGATCGCCACCGCATGGCTGGCGGCCGGATTGTACATCGGACCGGCCGTGAGCGGCAGCGAACCGAAGGGTCAGGCGCTTGGCGTGAACGTGCTCTTCGGCGCGCTTCTCGTCGTCGTGCTCGGTTCGATGGCAGGCCAGTGGATGAGCATCATGCACGTCATGCCCGATTCGCTGTGGTTCTATTTCGGTCACAGCGGGTATGAATACATCGATCTCGGCAGAATATTCCAGATAGCATTGTTTGTGGGTCTCGTGCTCTGGCTCTTTTTGATGGTGCGTTCGCTCCTGCCCGCCTTGCGGCGAAAGGACGAGCAGAAACCGATCCTCACGCTGTTCCTTTTCTCGAGCGGCGCGATCACGATGTTCTACGCGGCGGCGCTCGTCTATCAAAAGCATACGAACCTAGCGGTTGCCGAATATTGGCGCTGGTGGGTGGTGCATTTGTGGGTCGAGGGATTCTTCGAGGTATTCGCGTCCGTCGTGATTGCGTTCCTGTTCGCGCGCCTGAAACTCATCAGGCTGCAGACGGCCGGCCAGGCGGTGATCCTGACGGCCACGATCTATCTCTCGGGAGGCATCATCGGCACGCTCCATCATCTCTATTTTTCGGGAACACCGACGGTCGTGCTGGCGCTCGGTGCTGTATTCAGCGCGCTCGAAGTGGTGCCCCTCGTGCTCGTCGGCTTCGAGGCCTGGGAGAATGTGAAGCTCTCGCGCCTGGCGCCGTGGATCGTCAACTACAAGTGGCCCATCAATTTCTTCCTCGCCGTTGCATTCTGGAATCTCATTGGGGCGGGACTCTTCGGATTCATGATCAATCCGCCGATCGCGCTCTACTACATGCAGGGATTGAACACGACGCCTGTGCACGCACACGCGGCACTGTTCGGCGTGTACGGCATGCTCGGCATCGGACTCCTCCTGTTCACCGTGCGCTCGTTGAAACCGGGGATCGTATGGAATGATAAACTCATCGGGTTCGCTTTCTGGTCGATAAACATAGGGCTGCTGGCGATGGTGACGCTGAGCCTGCTCCCGGTGGGACTCATGCAGACGTGGGCCTCCGTCGAGCACGGATACTGGTATGCGCGGAGTTCAGAATTCCTGCAGACGGACATCATGTCGACATTCAGATGGATGCGCGTGTTCGGTGATACGATCTTTGCCGTGGGCATCGTGGCGCTTGTTGTCTTCGTCGTGAAATTGACTGCGGGGAAAAGAACTGTGTAGCGGATTGAAGGGCGAGATTTATCTCGCCCTGCCGAACGATCGTACGATCGTTGACCGGGGCGAAACACCGTTTCGCCCTACACGCGGGCGTCGACGATCTGGCCGGTGCCGGCGAATGCGCCGCGCTGATAGCGTGCGGCGTTCTTGTCCGCTCCGTAGCGCACGACGGTGGTGGTGGTGCCGCCGGCGACGTATGCGCGTCCGCATTCGGGACAGACGGCATAGTGGAGGGCGACGCTTTGAGACACGACCTTGCCGCCTTCTTCCTGCGCCTTCGCCTGTTCGTTGACGACGTGCTCTTTTTCGTGCGCGCTGACGGCGGCGAAGGAGTTCGAAGGAGATATCTTCGTGGGCGTCTTGAAAGAGACGCTCGCGTCATTTGAACCGTCGACATACGTGCGGTTCTTGCACGTTTGGCAATCGACAGTCGCAGACGCCGCGGGTGTCCGCGTCACCGCATCGGTAGTGATGCGCGGCTCGAGCGGTACTCCCGGCTGGCCAAAGCGTTGGTATGCGCCAACGGACTCAAGGCGGATATTTGACGATATCTGCATGCTGGATCGCGAAATGTGTAATATCTAAAATGTACTGCCGGGGGAGACAAATGTCAAGAGAGAACGGTCTTTAACTGCCGGACGTCGAGGGAGGTCGGGAATCCGGCGTCATCCCAGTGCTTGCGGCAGCCGCATTCGTTCAGGAGGATGCATTGGGCCGGGACGTTGTTGCGGCGCAGTTCCCATCCGCCTTCGACGAGCACGGAGAGGCATGCAACGCCGACAACGCCATGCGCGGGGGCGCCGGGCTGAGCGGACCAACGTGCGAGGTCTGTGGAGTGGGGGATGACAACGACGTCGGCACCGTGGCGGAGGCCGATCTCGCGCAGCTGATTCACGTGGCAAGAGGATTCGCAGCCGGAACAGCGGATCCCATCCGCGGTCTTCACGCCTTCGCACGTCTCGGCAGGGCGTGCCCGCATGCAGCCCGGCGCGAGCACTGTCTTCTTTTCGCACGAGACGAAGTCGTGTCTGTATGCACGGTTCATGATCTCGGCGCCGACCATATTGAGGTGGTATTCGGCGCGCGAACGCAGGCATGAAAACCTGTCTTCGCGCCATCTGTAATAGGACGAGCGTTCGTCGAGGAACGCTTCGACGTTCGGCGTAAACGTGCCCATCCGATTCGCGCTCTCTGTCTCGAACCACGCTGCGAATGTGACGAGCGTTTCCATGAACGAGGTAACGCGTTCACTGGTCTCCAGTCCGAGATAGCCGAGCCAGCGGACATAGCGGAACGCATCTTCCCTGAAGTCGCCCGTGGCTTCGAGCCAGGTGACGAGTCGGCCGAGCTCGCTGATCCCGATTTCCGATTCGCTCACGCGGCGGACCGTTTTCGGCAGCAGAAACACTGAGAGCAGCACGCCGCGGAAGACGTCGATAACGGGCTTCAGGCGCTGGTGTGTCTTGCGCCATTCGCCGAGGTTGGCCATCAGATGGAACGGCGCGACACGAACGGACGAGGCTATGTCCCCGTAGGCGCGCCAGAGGACGCCGAGGTTCAGCAGTTCGTACGTATATTCCTCGATCGATCGCGGGTCCTCGAGATCGTAGGCGATGACGAAGCGGTGAAATTTCCTCGCCTCCGGAACGAGCGTCGATTGAGCACGGGCCAGGACGAGGTCCGTAAATTCCGCGACCGCCCCATAGTAGGAAGCGGCGGAGGTTCCGTTGTTCGAGAGTCGATATGTGATCGGAGTGTGTTCCATAGGGTGACAGGGGATAATTGTATTACGATCACTGTGAAAAAAAGTTGCAGAGGGGTATCCATGCCCGTCTTGACATCATGGATCGTGCATGCTACATTGGTAGGTCGTCCGATAAATTTTATGCGGGCACCACTTGACATTGAAGTCATTTGCCCTTACTTTAAGTTATCGATAAAGTAATCGATAACATTGGACGGGTGCGCCCCGAATAGTTAGCGGTAAAGTTATCGTTACCATTCCCCAAGACCTTAAGTCACAGATACGTGTCATCATGCGCCAAGGAGCCGAAATGACAATTCGTTACAGTCTCCACATTCTCATCGCAGCGACCGCCGGATTGCATCGGCGTACTCGTTTCGTTCCACATGCAGCGTCGCTGATGCCTCGCCGGCTCATGGCGCTCGCGGTCGTGCTGCTTGCACTCATCGGCAGCCTCTCGGCGCAGACGGGAGGAAAACTTTCAGGCACGGTGCGCGATGCGCAGACGAAGGAACCGCTTGTCGGCGTGAACATACGCGTCACGGGCACGTCGCTCGGCGGCGTGACCGACATAGAAGGCACGTATTTCATCCTGAACATACCGGCCGGCAAGTACACCGTGCAGGCGTCGCTCCTGGGATACCAAAAGAGCAGCCAGCGGGATGTGATCGTCAATTCGAACAGGACGACGGCGGCGAATTTCACGCTTGCAAGCGAGGCCATCGAGCACGCCGAAGTGATCGTCGAGGCCTCGCGGCCTGATGTTGAAAAGGAAAAGACGTCCACCAGCGAGATCATCCGTTCGGACGACGTGAAGTCGCTCGCCGGCATGCGCGACGTGACGGACGTGATCGGCCTCGCGGCCGACGTCACCGACGGTCACTTCCGCGGCGGCAGAAGCAATGAGGAGCTCTACACGCTCCAGGGCATGGGCATCGTGAATCCTCTCGACGCGACCTCCGCGTTCGCCCCGATCATGAGCGCGGTGGAGGAGATCGAGGTCATCACGAGCGGGTTCGGCGCGCAGTACGGCAATGCGCAGTCCGGCGTCGTGAACATTACGATGAAGGAAGGCAAGACGGACCGGTGGCGCTCGAAGGTGGAGCTCCGGCTGCGCGCGCCCGAGAAGAAACATTTCGGCGCAAGCATCTATGACGTCGCCGCGAATCCGTACCTCACGAAGCTCACGGATCCGAACTTCTGGCGCTACGGCGACGCAAGCACCGGCGGCCAGGCGCTCATCGGATGGACGGGAGGTTCCTTCGGCCGCGACACAGCCGTCATGGTGCAGGTGTCGAAGGCCATCTGGGCGAACGCCACGAGCCGTGACATGAACAGCGAGTATTGGAACAAGGTCGACTATACGCTCGAAGGCGCCACCGGCGGCCCGCTCGCCGACGGCGTTACGATGTTCCTTGCCGTGCGGTCGCAGGAGAACAGCGCGATCGTGCAGACCGAGCAGCCGAACACACAGCAGCAGGTGATGGGCAATGTTGCGTTCGACTTCGGCGACGGCATGGCCCTCCGCCTGAGCGGAGGCTATCAATATGCGTTCGACAACGTGCTCGGCAGCGGCACGGGATTCTATCAATGGGTGTGGGACCGCATTCTTGGCATCACCTACCAGAAGAAGACGAACACACAGATCGGCGCCCGCTTCACACACGCCCTCAGCCCCAGCACGTTCTACGAAGTGAAACTCAACTCGCTGCGCACGACGCGCCGCACCGGCAACTCTCCCTGGTACGACACGATCACCGACGAGGTGCGCAATATGGAAACCGGCACCGCAATCGTGACACGCGCGATGAACTTCCTGTCGTACCAGAATATGACAGGCAAGACATTCTTCTACCTCGGCAACAACCTGAGCAGCTTCAACGACGAAAACACGGGCACCGTCTCGCTCGACGCCTCCTTCACGAGCCAGATAACGAAATCGCACCTCCTCAATGCGGGCATCCAGGGAAGCTACTACTCGCTCGACGTGCACAATATCGGTAGCATCGCCTCAAAGGGCAGCATAACGGAGCGCCGCTACACAGGCAATCCGTTCGAAGCCGGGATCTTCGTCCAGGACAAGATGGAGTTCGAGGGACTCATCGCGAATGTCGGTTTCCGCTGGGATTATTGGGATTCGAACACTGAATATTACGCGAACCAGTTCGACCCCTTCGTCGTCCCCGATTCCGCCGGCAATCCGACGCTCGATTACAACCCCGCGCTCGCCGCGAAGGACAACGCGAAGCCGATCGGCCGTCTGCAGCCGAGGGTCGGCATCTCGTTTCCCGTCACCGATGCAACGGTGTTCCACCTGAACTACGGCACGTTCATGCAGCGGCCGTCGTTCCAGTACGTCATCGGCGATACGAAGAAATATCCGCCGCCGCCGACCTCACCGTCGGTCTTCAACCTGTCGAACCCGCGGCTCAATCCGCAGGTGACGAACAGCTACGACATCGGCGTCATGCAGGGCCTCGGTGAAGGCTTCACGCTCGATGTGAGCGGATATTACAAGGACATCAAGGACCAGCTCGAGCAGGCGGTCTACACGAACCTGTCATCCGGCACGAGCTATTTCTCGTACTTCAACCGCGACTATGCGGACGTGCGCGGATTCCGCCTCGTGCTTGCAAAGCGCCGCGGCGCCATCACCGGTTCGGTGAACTACCAGTTCGGCGTCGCCACAGGCAAGAGCGCTTCGGTATCGAACGCACCCGCGGCGATCACGAAGGACCCCTCGGGTGTCATCTCCACGGACGTCGTCACGAAGGTGCCCATCAAGGACGTGCTCCTGAATTTCGACCGCACGCACAACCTCATCGTGAACGCAGCCTTCACGACGGACCGCGAGTTCGGTCCGCAGCTGTTCGACGGATATCCGCTCGGCGACATCATCGTATCGGCAAGCGCATTCGCGCGCAGCGGCCGTCCCTACACCTCGCCCGATAATGCGACGGACGTGAACGGGCTCCGGACGCCGGCAGAATACAACACGAACCTCAAGGTGACGAAGATATTGCGGAACTTCTTCGGCACGACGGCCACCGTGTACGCCGAAGTGTTCAATGTGTTCAACGACAAGATCCTGAACTACAATTATATTTTCAACACTGCCAACAAGGTCGACCAGAATCCCATCACCGCCGCGTACGCGCACTATGCGCTGAACGATCCCAACAACGGCGTGCAGTACTGGGACAATGAGAACTTCGGCAGCGCCTATGGCGTGGACCACACGTTCCTCATGTACGATAACGCGCCGCGCGCGTTCTATTTCGGCATCGCCATCGATTTTTAATCATTCTCAACACACACCATAGGAATTCGAGATGAAACACATACGATTTCTTTTTCTCATGCTTGCAGTTGTCTCGTCCGCGGCCGTGTCTCAGCGCCTGTTCGAGACGCACACGCGCAGCATGCTCCGGCAGACGGTCTACAACACCGGCGAACTCGGCCGCGCCCTTGAAGGATCGAACTCCAACGTCATCGGCATCACCGAGGGCACGTCGTCGCTCGAATGGCCGCCGAACTCGCGCGCCACGATCGACGGCATCCAGTATTTTGGGCAGCAGAACGGGCAGGGATCAGGACTCGTGCTGCGCGCGCTCGTGCGCGGCGTCTACGAGGCCCGCGCATGCGGCGGCATCACCGACGGATCCGGCAATGCGACGGCGATCGCCGGCGTCTATGTGATACCGGGCTCCATCCAGCGCATCGAAAACTATCCCGTGTTGAACAACGGCGATCTCAACCCGACCTTCAATCCGAATGAGGCGGAGGAGATCATCATCACAAAGTATACGACGAAGCCCCCCATGAACCTCACCGTGACGCAGACGAGCCGCGCATGGAGCTATCCGGGGTACGATGCGTTCATCATCATCGAATACGACATCGTCAACAACGACGACGTGGACTACACCGAAGGATTCGTCATGTTCCAGAACGCGTTTTCGCCTTCGGCATTCGGCCTCATGAGAAAATACGGCGTGTGGAACGAATCGTCCGTTACGAGCCGGAGCCGCGAGGAATATGCGCGCTATAATTTTTCGCGCCTCATGACGTATGTGCATCCGAGAGACGGATTCCCGGATCCGACATACTTCAGCAAATGGTCGACGCCGGGAAACAGGGGCGGACTCAATTCGCCGCAAGCCGTGGGCGTGTTGCCGCTCCATTACGACTACGACCTCCTGCAAACGAAGGATAAGGTCACCTATATCGTCAACGATTCCGCGCGCGTGTGGGATGCGAACGGAAAATTCAAGCAGCCGTACACGACGGAAACGAACGGCAATAGGAACCAGGAAATGGCGCGGACGATCCTCCTCGGCCTCAGCATCGCCACGCACAATCCTACCGCGTTCAACAACAAGGCCACGTCCTCCACACCGTCGTCCGACTCCACGACGTGGGCGAAGTGGCATGCACCGTATGCAACGTGCCCGTGGAATCCCCAGCTTGCGAACCCTGCGGTGAATCAGGAGTTCATCGACTACTGGCACGGGCGGATGAAACCGCGCGCGCTGTCGGCAAGCGGCTACACCGGCGCCTTCTTCCATTACAATTCATTCGGTCCCTACGTGTTTCCGAAGGGCGGCACCCATGTGCGTTTCGCCGTGGCGCAGGTGGTGGGCTACGGTCCAGGCGTCTCCGCAGACAGCGTCTGGCGCGATGCCGGAGGTTCCAATACATCGACAACGGGTTTTTTCAATCCCGTGCCGAGCTGGTACGACACATTGAAATATGCTGGACTCTCCGCGATCGCGGGCATCTCGTCCATGGGCAGTACGTATCTGCGCACGCACGAGCTGCCGTGGTACGTGACGGCGGGCAACGGCGTCTCGCGCGTTGATACGGAGCCCGTGATTTCAATTCGCGATGTCGCGGACAGGGCGATACAGATGTACACCGGTCAGCCGCTGACGAAGTACGACGGCATCCAGTTCAAACCGGAAAACACGCCGGCCACCGGCGCATACAGCGCGACAAAGACGTACATCCCGATCCCGGCGCCCGGACTCGAGGTGCACGACGCACTCGACGTGAAGAACCGGATCGTCTGGGGACCGCAGGTGGAAGGCTTCACCTCGATGTCGAACGTGCAGGCCGCGAAAGCCGCGGGACGCATCAAGGCGGGACTCAGCCACTACCTTGTCATGAAGTCGCCCGAGGGCCTCGGTCCATGGACGCGGCTAGACAGCGTGGCGATACGCGACCCCCGCTATTACAACAAGGACGAAAAATATCCCGGCAACTACTCCGTCAGCGACGCATCGAGCATTTTGAGCGAGAATTATTATTATGCGGTCATTTCGGTGGACTCGCTCGGCGGCAAGAGCGGAATGACAAACATCACGTATCACAAGACGCAGAAGGCTGCCGTAACCAGGCTCGGCGGAAAGATGTACGTGGCTCCCAATCCGCTTATCCTCTCGAGCAACTTCGGCGGATCGACGAAGGAAGGCGACATCAACGACAAGATCGGATTCTACGGCTTGCCGAAGCGCGCCAACATCAAAGTCTTCTCCTACAGCGGCCAGTTGATCGGCACCGTGGAACACCGGGATAACGTGTACTCGCACGAGTGGTTCCAGATCTCACGCAACAGCCAGCGCATCGCCGCCGGTGTGTATTTCTACACGGTTGAAGATCTTGATGAAGGCACGATGGTGAGAGGCAAATTCGTCATCATTCATTGAAAATAAGGAAACGGGAGCAATGAAAAAATCAACAATGTATCTCTTGCCGCTGCTTGCGATCGCTTTATTTTCACATGAAGCCTCATCGCAAAAGGTCGGCAGCACATCAATGCAATTCTTAAAGGTCATGCCGGTGGCGCGCGCCACGGCGATGGGGGACGCGTATTCCGTGCTCGCATCGGGCGCGGATGCCGTGTTCTGGAATCCCGGCGGCGTGGCGCACACTGAGAGCAGCGAGATCTCGCTCACGTATACGAAATGGTTCGTCGACACGAAGCAGGGAGCCCTCTCGTATGCGGCCTCGGTCGACGGATTCGGCTCGATCGGTCTCCAGCTCCAGTTCGTTGACTACGGCGAGATCCCCGAGGCGCTCTGGACGTCGCCCTACAAGGACGACATCGAGTTCCCCGGCCTTACCGGCCGCACGTTCAGGCCGTACGCGTATGTCGCGGGTCTGACGTACGCGAAGCAGCTCACGGACAAGTTCGCCACGGGTCTCACCGTGAAGTACGCGCACGAATCGCTCTACGACGGCGAGGCGCACACGGCCACGACGAGCCAGGGCGATACTGTCGAGGTCGATACGTGGGCGAACGGACTCATGTTCGATTTCGGTCTCCAATACGAGACGGGGTACCGCACGATACGCATCGCCGCATCGGTGCAGAACTTCGGCGCGAACGTAGTGTATGCGAAGGAAGGCAACTCCATTCCGCTCGCGCTCCGCGTCGGTATCGCGGCGGATCTTATCGGTCACAACGCGCTCTTCTCGTCGAGCGAGGACAATCGCGTCGGACTCGCCTTCGACCTGTTCCAGCCGAACGATTACGCGCAGCAGGCGCACGTCGGCATGGAATACGAATATTCGAAGATCTTCGCCGTTCGCGGCGGATATAAATTCAACTACGACACGGAAGGCCTCACGGCCGGAGTCGGCTTCCAGCATCAAAGCGGCCTCATGAAGCTGGCGATCGATTACAGCTTTGGTAAAATGAACACGCTGCTCGGAGACGTCCACCGCATAAGCTTAGGAGTGAAATTCTAATGAGAAAACTCAAGACAATACTCGCTATTGGGACGGTGGTGTTCCTTTGCCTGGCGCTCCAGGAACGGTCGCATGCGCAGGGGTACGGCTCGCCTTTGACGATGCAGGGTCTCAACCATACAACAGCCGCATCTGCCACAGCACGCGCGATGGGAGGTGTGACGTTCGCCGTGAAGAACGACGCGTCGCTCATGTTCTCAAATCCCGCGAGCCTCATGTCGCTTGAAGGCATTCAGGTCTCCCTCGGCGGCGCGCAGCAGTACGTCGGCGCGAGCCAGGATCAGCGCTACGGCGGATTGCAGCTCTATTCTGCATTCAATCTTCTCACGTCGGGACTGACGGGGCAACTGTCCGATCCCGATACGACGGGTCAGACGTGGAGAAACTGGACGCAGGCGGATTCAGTGCAGCGCCCCTTCGACACCATCGGACCGAACTGGGAACGCTCGACATCGACGATGCTTCCCACACAGGCGATGGCGGCAGTGCCGCTGACGCTCGGTGGAATGAAGATCGTCGTGGGCGTCGGCGCCGTCGAGTACGCGAATCTGAACTATTACTATCAGAACAACAATGCCTTCTCTCCGTCGGTGCTCAGCGTTCTGAACGGAACTATCCGTACGGCGAACCTGGCTACGCATCCGTATCTCACACAATGGTATCAGTACTACCAGGAGCGCGAAGGGTCCATCTACGGGTACGGCGGCATGGTCTCCGCTGCTGTCACAGAGAAACTCTCCGTGGGCGTGAGCGGCATGATACTGCAGGGAAGCACCGACGACACTGAGACACGCGTCGGCCGGGGACGCATGGTGTTCTATAACTCGTCCATGCGCCTCGACAAGCAGGGTATGACGAGCTACACGATAACGGGAACCTCGGAGTACAGCGGCATGGAACTGACGGGCAGCGCGAAGTATTCGACGAAGGCGATCGATTTCGGATTCTCTGTGAAGCCCCCGACAACGATCACGCGGAAATTCACGACGTCGATGACGGGCGATTCCGTCTCCGCGGTGAAGCGCTACGCCGCAAAAGTGGACTCGATCCATGTCGCATCGTCGTCCACTTCCAGCGGCGAGGACGAGATCGTTCTCCCGTGGCAGGGGAGCGTCGGCTTCGCGATCCGCATTCGCGAGAATGTCACGCTCGGCGTCGACTACGAGATCCGTTCGTTCCAATCGGCCACATATACCGCAGCCGACGGCATCGAATCGAATCCCTGGGTGTCGACCTCCGTGTTCCATATCGGAGCGGAATTCCGGGCATCCTCGTGGCTGTCGCTGCGCGCCGGCATGAGCAATTACAAAGAAGTATTCGAACCGACGGCCAACGCGATCCGCGGCGACGGCGTCAGCTATCCCGTCTATTCGGCCGGGTGCGGCATCGCATTCGAGCACGCAGTGCTGAACATCACGTACGAATATTCGGCGATGAAGTACGTCGATACATGGTCGAACGCGGCCAGCATCACCAAGCAATTCACGAACAGCATCATGGCGAACGTGTCGTATACGCTTCCGTGGTCCAACTAACGAAAGAATGGTGTCAACCATTACCAAACACGAAGGAGCACCCTTATGAAACAATCACTTCTCTTGTCGGCCGCTTTCATCCTCTGTCTCATCCTCGGCTTGTCGCAGGAATCGAACGCACAGCTGTTCAAACAGGATTTCGCAAAACTGATCGCACCACATCAGGGAACGGGATCGACGTCCGTGTTGCTTGTGGATGCAAATTATGTGAGCGCGACGCCGTCGAACTCGCAATTCACGTCCATCGCGG
>JAVBYH010000311.1 GCA_030824175.1 Bacteroidota bacterium
CTCGCGCACTCCGGCATCCCTCGACGTCAGCGAGATCGTCGCGCGCAGGGCATACATCCGCTTCGTCATCGATTCCACGCGGACCACGAACATCCAGAAGATCATGGCCGTCGGCGGAACGGACAGCGCGGCGCACGCGAAGGCGCCCGGTGCGAATGCGCCGCCGCCCGCGGCCGAGCCGTCCGCACCGACACGCATCGGGATCGTGCGCGTCGTCGACGGGTCGATGAATTTCGCCGACTATTCCCTGCTGCCGAACTTCGCCACGGGAATCCAGGAGATGAACGGCACGATCATCGGACTCAACTCCGCACAGCTCACGCATGCCGAAGTGTCCGTCGACGGAAGGGTGGACCGCTACGCCCCGGTCGAGATCCGCGGGCAGATCAATCCCCTGAGCGAACAGGCGTATACCGACATCGCGATGAAATTCCACAGCATCGAATTGACAACGTTCACCCCGTACTTCGGAAAGTTCGCCGGTTACAAGATCGACAAAGGGAAGCTCTCGCTCGATCTTCACTACAAACTGAACAAGAAATTTCTCGAAGCGGAAAACAACATCGTTATCGACCAGCTGACGCTCGGTGAAAAAGTGGACGGACCGGATGTGACGAGTCTTCCCGTGCGCCTGGCCATCGCGCTGCTGCGCGACTCGAAGGGGGTGATCGATCTCGACCTTCCCGTGAAGGGAAGCCTCGACGATCCCGAGTTCAGCGTCTTCCCGATCGTGGTGAAGGTGCTCGTGAACCTCCTCACGAAGGCGGTGACCGCGCCGTTCAAACTCCTGGGGAGCCTGCTTGGCGGGAACGACGAGGATTTGAGCTACGTGCAGTTCGCGCCGGGCGTCGACACGCTCGACACGGCAGAGCAGACAAAGCTCGCCAGTCTCGCCAAAGCGCTCACCGAGCGTCCCGCGCTTCGCCTCGACGTGCGCGGCCTCGCGTCCGATTCGCTGGACCGCTCGGCCATGGCCGCATCGACCCTCCTGCGGCTCGTCCGCGCCAGGGGGGGGCGGGGGCCCGTGCTGGATGAGGCCGACAATGGCCGCATTCTCCGCCTTTTCAGCGAACGGTTCGGCGCCGATCCGGATTCTCTTCTCCCGCCGGAACGCACGGCTGCCGCCGATGCCCCAACTCGTGAGACACGTGCAGCGGAGATCGTTCGCCTGGCCAGGATGAGGCTCATCGCTTCACTCCAGCCCGGGGATGACGAACTCCTCGCCCTCGCCCGCCGCCGCGCCGTCGATGTGAAAGACCGACTCGTCGTCCGCTCCGGCATCGAAGAGGGAAGGATCTTCCTCCTCGATTTTCAAAAAGGCGCGAAAGAAGCGGACGGCGCCGTCCAGATGCCGCTCTCGCTCGATGCCCGATGATCTCCGTCCGCACCGAACACAGGATGAAGGGAAATAAAAAAAAACTATTGCACAATATTCACCACGCAGACAGATCTCAGTTGGACTACATCCGCTAAAGCAGACTAAAATAGAAGATTTCTTGGGCATGAATATTGTAATGATTTCTACAATGGCACCCATCAACGTGATTCTTCTTCTTGCAGTCGTCATCCTCATCGTGCTTGCCGCATGTGCAGCCGCCGGCGTCCTCCGTGTGCGCGTCCGCCGGAGTGCGAATGGGCGCCTTGAATCCCTGACGTTCTCATTCGGCCGTGAGAGCGCCGAACCGTCTGTGAACGACGAGGTGCGGAAGTGCGAAGAGAAATTCAGGATCGTCGCGGATAACACATACGACTGGGAATACTGGATCGGTCCGGATGGACGGTTCCTGTATACCTCTCCCGCGTGTCTGCGCACGACGGGGTATGAGGCCGCCGCGTTCTTCGACGATCCCTCGCTGCTTAAAAAAATCACCGTCGAAGCGGACCGGGAACTGATGGAACGGCATATGGCCGGGCAGGCTGCACAACAGGCGCCCGAAGAGATCGAGTTCCGGATCACGCACGCCGATGGCAGTCACCGGTGGATGCAACATGTGTGCACACGTGTGTTCGACGACAACGGCGTCTTCCGGGGCATGCGCGCCAGCAACAGGGACATCACCGAACGCAAACACGCCGAAGAAGCGTTCATCCTCGAACAGCTCTTCAACGACAAACTGTTGGACAGCCTGCCGGGCATCTTTTATCTCTACACGTATCCCGACCTGCGCCTCGTGCGATGGAATAAGAACCACGAAAAACTGCTGGGATACGGACCGGGCGAGATTAAGGACCGCTATCTCTTCGATTGGCACGTGCCGGAGGCGAAACCGTACGTACTCGAGGCGGTGGAGGAAGTGATGAGGGCTGGCCAGAGCATCGCCGAGTCGCCGCTGCGTACAAAGGACGGCCGAAGCATCACATTCCATATGACGGGGGTCAGATTCGAGGCACATGGTAAAAAATATCTCATGGGCGTCGGCATCGACATGGAGGAGCGCATCAGGGTCGAGGCGGCTCTCCGCAGGAGCGAACACATGCTGCAGGACGCTCAGGAGGTCGCGCGCATCGGATATTACGTGACCGACCTCCGCACGGGCACATGGGAAAGTTCGCCCGTCCTGAACGACATCCTCGGCGTCGACGACACATTTATCTTCGACCTGAAGCATTCAGAACAGATCACGGCCCCGCAGTATCGAGAGGTTGTGCGCCGGCACTTCATCGATGCGATCAAAGCCCGCCGGCGGTTCTCTCTCGATTATCAGATCGTCAGGCCGTGCGACGGCGTGATCCGATGGGTCTCCGCGCTCGGCGAACTCGAATTCGATGAGGCGGGCATCCCCGTCTCCATGATCGGAACAATCCAGGATATCACCGATCGGAAAACGCTCGAACAACAGCTCCTGCAGGCGCAGAAGCTTGAAGGGGTGGGCACGCTCGCGGGGGGCATCGCACACGACTTCAATAACCTGCTCGCCATGGTGCTCGGCTCTGCGGAACTGCTCAAACATCACGTTCGGGAACAGCCCGAACTGAAAAAATACGTCGACCGCATTATCGATGCGTCGGAACGCGGCACCTCCATTTCCCGCCAGCTGCTGATCTTCTCGCGCCCGGACCAGGCGAAGCTGAAACCGATCTCGTTGTCGCACACGATCACCGAACTTCAGGAGATGCTTCGGCACTTCCTGCCGAAGTCGATCGACGTCAACACGGAGATCGATGTCGAGCATGGCATCATCATGGGCGACGCCGGACAGATCCACCAGGCGATCCTGAATCTTGCCCTGAATGCCGGCGACGCAATGACGAACTCGGGGACGCTCACGATCCGCGAATCGACTGTGTCTGCGGAGTTCATTGCCGACCGGTTTTCCGTCCATACCTCCGTGCCGCATGTCCGCATCAGTGTTTCGGACACGGGCGTGGGAATGGAAGCGGAGGTGATCGCGAAGATTTTCGATCCGTTCTTTTCGACAAAGGAACGGGGCAAGGGAACAGGCCTCGGTCTGGCGATGGTGCACGGCATCGTAAAGAATCACCACGGTCTCATCGATGTGAAGAGCGTGCCGGGCGAGGGTGCGGAGTTCTCGCTCTTCTTCCCCGCGCTCATGCAGCAAGCCGAGGCGCCCCCTGCCGTAGGCGCGGTGCCCGCACAGCGGCACGACGAGACGATCCTGATCGTCGACGACGAGGAACATCTGCGGGACATGCTCACCGAGTACCTGAGCGGATCGGGATATCGGGTGATCACCGCAACGAACGGCGCGGAAGCGCTCGAAGTGTTCACGACACAGTTTGCCGACGTCGACCTCGTCATCACCGATCTCGGCATGCCCCAGATGGGCGGCGAGGAACTCTATCGAAGACTGAAAAAGATCAATCCGCGCGTCAACGTCATGGTTTCATCCGGGTACCTCGACGGGACGACGAAGGAGCACCTGCTTCAGTTGGGGATCAGGGACGTGCTCACCAAACCGTCGAAGCTGCAGGATATTCACCGGGCCATTCGCACCGTGCTCGGCTGATACGCGCCATTGCACTTCTCTGAAAAAATCTCTACTATCCACGGTAGACGAATCGCATCCTTTCACTCCGCACAACTGACTCTTGACCCTATGCAGCACTATGTCTTGACGGCCGCGGCCGTGCTCGCCTTGTCGACTCTTTCATGCACTTCCTTCGGAGGCGGATCACCGTTGCCTCCGGCCGATCCGCCCGGGTCGCGCCTCGTGAAATGCGGTGTCATCCTTCCCCTCGGGAAATACGGCGAATGGGATGACGGCATGATCGAATCCCCTGCAATTTGGTACGACACGAACCGGGGGATGTACGGGATGGTGTACACCGGGTACGGCAGCACCGACTCTGCAAAGCGCGGATACCGGCACGTCTCGGGGCCGCGGATCGGACTTGCCTGGAGCAGCGATCTCATGAACTGGAAGAAGGACCCGAAGAGTCCCATCCTCTCCGGCAGCGGCGTGCCCGGTTCGACGGACGCCGCCGGCGTGACCGGACCGTTCATGTGGTTCGAACGCGGCACGTACCATCTCTTCTATTTCGGTGTCACAGGCAAGGGATATGAGAAAGGCACGAAGACGATGAACATCGCCTCGGGTACGGATCTGTACGCGCTGCGCCGGCACGAAGACAATCCGATCATCGCCCCCGCGGGGAGCGGATGGCGTCGCGATGCGATCTGGCATCCCAATATCGTGAAGCACGCCGACGCGTACTATCTCTTCTTCAATGCGTCGGGGACGGCCAACGGAATGGACGAGGAATTTATCGGGTATGCGGTATCGCGCGACCTCGTCCATTGGGACGTCGACGATGCCAACTCGCCCCTGGTGGTCGGCAGCGGCACGCCGGGCGCATGGGATGCGTCGGGCCGCGCCGGAGATCCGAGCGTCTACAAGGTCGGGCCGATCTGGTACATGGCGTGGTACAGCTGGGACAAGAAACATTCCTCCGACGGATTGTCGTGGACGACCGAGCGCGAATTTCCCCTCGGATGGCGCCCGTTCGAACGCAATCCCGTGCTGACGATCGGTGCGCCCGGATCGTTCGACGCGCTGCACGCCGGCAAGCCGTTCATCGTCACAACGCCCGACCGGCACTATCACTTCTATACCGCCGTGGCGCTCGATGAGACGCGCCAAATCGCCGTCGCCGTCTGGCCTCCGCTGCGATGATAACAATACGCGTCTGTGCAATTGGAGCGAGTAGGGCGAAACGGCGTTTCGCCCCGTTTCAACTATCGTACAATCGTGTGGCAGGGCGAAATATCATTTCGCCCTACTATGAGTAGACAGGCAATGGAGGGTTGCGTATGCCATCTCTTCATCTCACAGCAGAACAGATCGATCTCCTGCGCCGCCAGGGGTGCTCCGCACGCGAGTGGGCATCCGTCATCGTTTCGCCCCAGTGCGACCTCGCGCGCATCCGCAACGTGATCTTTGGCGGCAGCGTACGAATCGGGTCCACTCACGGTGTCGTCGTCGTGGACGGTGTGGAGAGCGATTGCGGCATCTATGCTGCGGCCGTCGCCGACTGCACGATCGGCGGCCGGACTGTCGTGCTGTTCAACGACCTCTCCGCACAATCGGCGTACATGCAGGCCATGCTGCGCCACGACAGCGTCTTCACGGAACACCTCTCGCTGCTCATCCAAAAAAAAAATATCATCTTCCGCGCAGCATCCGGCGGTGGGCGCGGGCGCGCGCATCCTCCATTGCGGCGCGATCCGGAATGTCGCGATCGGTCCGCATGCCTTCCTGCATGGCGTGCAGCTCCTCGAGAACGGCACCATCCTGAGCTGCGAGGAACATCCCACCGAGGCGGGGGAGGGCGTACAGGCGCGCTCGTTCATTCTCGCCGAGGGTGCCACAATCGACGGCGGCGCCATGCTGGACAAGGTGTACGCCGGTCAGGGAGTGAAGCTGGGGAAACAATTCTCCGCCGAGAACTCCGTGTTCTTCGCGAACTCGGAAGGCTATCACGGCGAGGCGGTCTCTCTGTTCGCCGGCCCGTACACCGTCACGCATCATAAATCCACGCTTCTCATCGCCGGCCTCTTCTCGTTCTATAACGCGGGGAGCGGCACCAACCAAAGCAATCACATGTACAAGCTCGGTCCCGTGCATCAGGGCGTGTTCGAACGCGGATGCAAGACCGGCTCGTTCTCCTACGTTCTTCTCGAAAGCCGTGTGGGGGCGTTCAGCGTGCTCATCGGGAAGCATTATACGAACGTGCACACGCCGAACCTCCCCTTCTCGTACATCTACGAGGAGGAGGGCGTCTCCAGGCTCATCCCCGGCATGACACTCTTCTCCGTCGGCACCGTCCGGGACGGCGAAAAATGGCCGAGACGCGATACCCGCAAGGCCGTGGTGAAACGCGACCGCATCGCCTTCGACGTCTTCTCTCCCTACACGGTCGAGAAAATGCGACGAGGCAGGGACGAATTGCTCGCCCTCGCCGAATTGACATCGAAGGACAAACCGTTCGTCACGTACGGCGGCACGCAGATCAACAGGCTCCTCCTGCGCAAGGGTGCGAAGTATTATGGGATGGCCGTTGCGCGCTACCTGAACGAACGCGTCTGCGCGCGACTCGCCGACGCGCTCGAGGCGCGCGGAGACTGGACCGCCGCTGCCGCATCCCTCGCCCCGGGCGAACTGCTCGAGCGCCCCGGTGAATGGACGGATCTTGCCGGCCTGCTCACGCCGTGCGAACGCGCTGCGGCGCTCGAACGGAAGATCGCATCGAAGTCCTGCGATTCCTGGGAGCAGATGGAGGCGGAGTTCAGCGCGATGCATGATGCGTACCGCATGGACGAATGGCGCTACGTCTGCGATGCGTTCGAGAAGGACTACGGCTTCGCACCGGCTTCTATCACGCCGGAGCAGGCTCTCGGTGCGATCGAGGAATGGAAGAAGGCGGCGGTCTCGCTCCACGCCATGATCCTCGAGGATGCGCAGCGCGAATTCGGGCCGTTCGCACGGATCGGATACGGCATCGATGGCACCGAGGAAACGAGGGAAAACGATTTTTCGGCGGTCCGCGGCACGAGCGATTCGAATTCGGTTGTGCAACGGCTCGTCCGCGAGGGAGAGGAGATCCAGCAGCGGTATCGTCATTTAACATCCACCGTACTCACCAACCGAAAGGAGTGACACTTTGACACGACAGGAAATAGCGGAGCGGGTGATACAGACGACGGCTCGGGAACTGAAAGTAAGCGCGGCGGGGATCAGGGAGACGGACAATTTTTCGGTGGACCTCGGCGGCGACTCGCTCAAATCCATTTCTGCTCGAGCAGGTCTTCCCGTACACGCTCCCTCCGCGTATCACATTCGAAGGGCCGATCCGCGAGACCATCGACGGTGCCGTCGTCGAGTTCGATCCGCGCGATGTGACAACGCGCGACATTCACATCACCGACACGACGTTCCGCGACGGACAGCAAGCCCGGCCCCCGTACAAAAAAGAACAAATGGTGAAACTCTTCGAGATGATGTCGCGGCTCGGAGGTCCGCACGGTGTCATTTCCTCGTCCGACTATCACATCTTTCACAAGCAGAACCAGACGCGGCAGCAGGCGATGGACCAGTACGTCGGCGTCGTCGAGGCGGCGCTCGAGGCCGGCATCAGGCCCCGGTGTCATCTCGAGGACGTGACGCGCGCCGATCTGCCCGGCTTCGTGCTGCCCTTCGTGCAGAAACTGGAGCGCCTCACCGAGAACCAGCCGGAGACCATGAAGGTGAAGATCCGTCTCTGCGACACGATGGGATTCGGTCTGTCGTATCCGAACTGCGCCGAGCCGCGATCCATCCCGAAACTCATCTGGAGGCTCCGCAACGAATGCGGCAACCCGCCGCTCGAGGCGGCCGTCGTCGAATACATCGGCATGAAGGGGAGCCTTAACGGCATCGACCTTCGCGTCGTCACCGAGATGGTGGAGTATTACGAGAAGGTGATCGGAACGCATCTCGCGCCGAACTACCCGTTCGTCGGCAAGGATTTCAATACGACGCGCGCCGGCATTCATGCCGGGGGCCTCAGGAAGTTCGAACAGATCTACAACATCTTCGACACGACCGCCCTGCTCAACCGGCCTCCCCGCGTGTCCATCACCGACAAATCCGGGACGGACGGCGTCGCCCTCTGGGTGAATGAGTTCCTCGGACTCAAGGGGGACGATCGCCTCACGGTGATGAAGGTGGCCAAAATTCAGCGATGGGTGATGGACCAGTACGAGATCGGGGGGCGCATGTCCTCCATCACCGACGAGGAGCTCGAGGAGCAGGTGAAACTCACGCTGCCCGACTATTACGCGAAGCGCGTCCGCACGTAATTGCCGCGGCGGAGCGAACCTTTTCGGCCGGTATGCCGTATAGTAAGAACCACATATCCGGCGGGAATTCTCATGGCAGACTTCACATCAGAAGTAAAAAGCACGTTCCACACGATACGCAACGACATACGCACGTCGCATTTCGGTTCGTCCTTTCGGCGCGAATCGAAGGAGATCCTCGATTTTTATCTCACGAAGGAGCAGCGCACCCGGTTCGAAGCCATGGACGCGTTTCACCGCGTGTTCTATGGCACGGGCTGGGTGTTGAAGGCGATGTTCATGAAGTTGTCTCCCTTCCGGCGCCTCCTCTTCGTGCTGGGGATGCTGCTGCTGTTCGGCGTCAATATCAACACCCCGAATGTCAACGTCAATACGAACGGGGTCGTGGGCGGCCTGCTCCTTGTGGTGCTGATCCTGCTTGAATTGAAGGACAAGCTCCTCGCGCACGACGAATTGCAGGAAGGCCGGCACATCCAGGAACTGCTCATGCCGGAACGCACGCAATCCTTCGAAGGCTGGTCCATTTTTCTCTACACGCGCTCGGCGAACGAGGTGTGCGGAGACCTCGTCGATTTTCTCGCGCTCGACAAACCGAAGGCCGGCGTGGCGATCGCCGACGTCGCGGGCAAGGGGCTGCACGCCGCGCTGCTCACGGCGAAGCTGCAGGCGACGATGCGGGCGCTCGCGTTCGACGATCGCGCCATCGGTTCGTTCGTCGGCACCATCAACACGATCTTCCACCGCGACAGTCCGTCCAGACTCTTCGCATCGCTCATCTACGCGGTCATCTCGGAAAACGACGGTACGGTCAGCTACGTGAACGCCGGCCATCTTCCGCCGTGCATCGTGCGGTCGGGCACGCTCACAGAAACGGAGAAGGGAGACATCGCCCTCGGTCTGACGCGGACCGCCGAGTACACCGAACGCTCACTGTCTCTCGACAGCGGTGATCTCCTCGTCATGTACTCGGACGGCGTGACCGAGGCGAAGAACGAACAGGACGAATTTTTCGGAAGGGACCGGCTGAACGCGCACCTGAAGCGTGCGTCGGGATCGCCCGAACAGATCGGCCTCGGCATCGTCAGTGCGGTCGACCGGTTTATCGGCCAGACGCCTCCGGCCGACGACCTCTCGCTCATCATCCTGCGCCGGCTGTAACGTCACTTCAGAAGCAGCATCCTGCGCACCGAGACAAATCCTCCCGACGGAGTTCCGTCGCCCGCGGCGTCCAGCCGGCAGAAGTACACACCGCCGGCATTGCTGCGCGCGGTCCATGCAATGCGATGCCATCCCGCGGATTTCTCACCGTTTACTAATTCCACGACTTGTTGTCCGAGGAGATTGAAGATCTGCAGCCGCACGCGGCTCGCTGCGGGGAGGCCGAAGTCGATCGATGTCGACGGATTGAACGGGTTGGGAAAATTCTGTTGCAATGTGAATGTCCGGGGAACGGCCGTCTCGCGCATCGGCACCGCGGTCGGCTCCACCACCGGCAGGTCCTGTTCGTACTGCAGTGCGGCGCCGATCGTTTCCAGCACGAGCAGGGGGGCGACGGCAACAGTGGCTGCGCTGTTCGGATGGCTGTCCATCGGGCTCACCGCATACGCCGGCGGCAATATGCCGTCGGTTCCCGCAAGGATGTGGAAGATGTTGAAGACGACGATGTTTTTCGGGAATGCGCCGAATGCCGGATCGAGCCCGCGTGCAAGCGTGTCGGCAGCCCAACGGCAGAACGCCGCAGAAAATGCCGCCTGCTGAGGTGTGGTAACGCCCTGTGCGAGCGGCGCATTTGTCCAGATCACGAAGAAATTTTCCGGCAAGTTCCGCATCGCCGAGGCGATGTGACGCCAGTGCCATTTGTAATTGGCGATGGATTTGAGATTCGGCGTCAGTGTGTCCGAGGCCTTGCCTGCTTCGCCCCAGAGCTGCGATGAAGGAAAGCAGGATTTTATCATGACGATCTTGTGCGCCGCAAGGAGCTGGCGGATGTCGGCGGCGGTGTCTCTGTTCTCGAAGATTGCATGCCACCGGCTCCATTCGTTGTCCGGTGTCGGAGGCCAATGGCGCTCTGTGAGCGCGAATGTATCACCCGCTGCGAGCGCATGCGACCGATTGTAGGCGGCGAACTCGGCCGGCATGCTCGTCGAACTCGAATTCGGTCCCCAGATGCGATACCCTGTTGAGTGGTGAAGGAAGATCCCCGTGCGGAATTTCGGCTGCTGTGCGGACGAGACACACGCTGCGGCCAGAAGCATGACGATAACGGCATACGTTCTCATAGACGCCCCCCCAGGCATATGTGTTCTCATCAAATGTAAAACATTTCTCCCGCAGGTGCAACTGCCCCATGTCAATCGAGCAGCTGCCTGATATTGACGAGAAGATCGGCGGGTTTGTACGGCTTCGAGATCGTCGCCGCCACGCCCATCTCCGCCAATGCGGCCCGCTTTTCAGGCTCCATGAACCCGGTGACGATCGCGAAGACGACGTCCTTATTGATAAGCCTGACACGCCTGAACACCGCTTCGCCGTCGAATTTGGGGAGGCCGTGGTCCGAGAGTACAAGACCGATCCGGTCGTGGTGTTGTTCGTAGAGGCGAATGCCTTCCTCGCCGTCGGCTGCGGTGATCACTGTGTAGCCGCTCTCGCGCAGCACGGGCACGATGAGCTCGCGAATGAGCTCTTCGTCCTCGATGAAGAGGATGGTCTCGTTTCCGCCGGCTGCGAGTGTCGTCGCTTCCGGCGCGGATGCGATGACGCTCTCGCCGTATGTGATGCCCGGCAGGTAGATGTCGAACTCGGTGCCTTTTCCCGTCGCGCTCTTCACGTCGATGAATCCCCCGTGGCTCTCGATGATGCCGATCGCAACGGCCAACCCGAGCCCCGTGCCTTTGCCCTTTTCCTTCGTCGTGAAGAATGGATCGAAGATCCGGGATTGCGTCGCCGCGTCGATGCCCGTGCCGGTGTCCCGGACGATGATCGACACATACGGCTTATGTTCGGCCGTCGGATAGCGGTCGGCCAGCACCGCGCCATCCACGACTGTCGTCCCGAAGATGAGCGTGCCTCCCGCCGGCATCGCGTCTCTCGCATTGACGCTGAGATTCAGGAGCACCTGATGGATCTGATTCGAATCGCCGATGACGGACGGAAGGTGCGGCGCCTGTTCGGTGACGATCA
>JAVBYH010000295.1 GCA_030824175.1 Bacteroidota bacterium
GGGGCTGTGTTATTATAGGGGGGACCGCGACATTACTTCGTGAGCAGCATCCGCTGGATGACGCGCTGTCCGGCGCTTTCAAGGACGCTGAAATAGATGCCGCTTGCCATGCGTGATGCATTGAACGTCACGATGTTTTCAGCGCCGGCCTCGAGGTCGCCGTTGAATAATACAGCGACTTCCTGACCGAGCACGTTGAACACCTTCAGCGTCGCGTGTCCGCTCGTTCCAACCGAGAATGAAATGTTCGTCGACGGATTGAACGGATTCGGATAACTCGTCAGCGACGTTACATTGTTCCTGCGCAGCTTCACGGTGATCTCGGGCGAGTAGACTGAACCCCGATCCGAGCTGTATATTCTCAGGCGATACGCATATGTGGCGTTCGTCGTGATAGGGTCGTTGAATGTGTATGTCGTCGACGACGTGCTAGTGCCGATCGGATCGGCAAGGTATCCGGCATACGTCCACGCTCCGGTGCCCTTCTTCCGCTCGATGTCGAAACCGACATTGTTGTATTCACTCGATGTCGTCCACGTGAGCAGCACGCCCTTCGCAGCATCCGCGCCCGAGAATGCACTGATCACCGTTGCACCACCGACAGGCGGCGGCGGGGGAGGAGCCGACACCGTTACCGTAATTGTGTATGCGGTCGTCACACCCGTCGAGTTCGTGAGCGTGAGCGTAAATGTTTTTGTTGCCGCGACGGTGACCGTGGTCGACCCGTTCACGGCGACTGTGCCGATGCCCTGATCGATCGAGGCGGTCGCAGCGTTCGCCGACGTCCATGTGAGCGTCACCGTTCCACCTGTCGACGGGAGCGTCGCCGTGGATGTGGTGAATGTGCCCGTCGCCGCCGGAAGCGGAACCGTGCTGCCGGTGCCGGACGAGGCGCGTGTGTTGATCATGCGGCATTTCGGATCGCCGATCACGACATCCATCCACGACAGGTATGGCGACGCGCTGTAGAACGATTCGGCAAGCGAATAGCCTTCGGCGTACATCGGGAACAGGATGCCCGTGTTCGTCATTGCCGTGGCGAACGGTTCGTAGACGTATCCTTTCACGCCCGTGATGCCCTCGGCGATCATGTCGGCGACGGCGGACTGTCCGTACGCCATCGGCGTCGTGAAACTGCGGCCGCTCGTCGATACATGCGTCTCGCCGATCGCGGTAGGATGATAGGTGTTGTACTGTTTCGCGTTATCCGTCACGGCCGACCATGTATAGTCGCTGCTGCCCCAGCCCGCGTATCCCATGACGCCCGTCTGCCGGGTAAGGTAAGTTGTGGTTGTGTTCAGTGTGACGCCGAGACCTTTCTGTGCGAGGAGCGTTGACGCCGTTGCGAGGTTCGTGTTGAGCTGAGCGGCCGTCGCGTTCCATGACGGATCCTGGTCGAGTACGAATTTTGCACCCGCCGGTACCGCGGCCGGAACCACTGCCGCGCGATCGATTAAACCGTGCACATCGCCCGTCGTGTACCCGTCCAGGCGCGTTACAAGGTAGATACCGGAAACGGCTCGTGAAAAGTCCGCCCGGACGCCGTAGTACGGCGAACGAATCCTGCTGTACTGGCCGATGGATGACGCATAGGCGCCGAGGATCAACGACAATTCGCTTTCCACCGATGCGCTCGCGAACATGGATGCGCGTTTAACCTTCAGCGGCATCCCCTTCGTCGTCACGATGTAGTTAATTGAATTGGTCAGGCTGCGCGATGTGATGATCGCCTCGAGCTTCGTGCGGAGATCCGTGAACTGCGCATCGGTGATCTCTTCCGTTGTGGGAACGGCGATGCGTGCAATGTTCTGTGCCGGGATGCCTCGTTGTGAGGCGAAGTACGAACCGATATCTTCGGAGGCTGCGGAATTCGAGTTGATGACGACGAGAACGTCTGTGTATGTTTGAACCGGGGTTGCTGCCGAAACGATGCTGCATGCTGCCGTTATCATTATTCCAATTGTGAACAATGACATTGATATAATGTTTTTCACGGTATTCCTTCTAATTAGTGGATACCGTGTTATACTTCAAATACAATGCCAATAAAATATTCACCGCGAACGGGGAACGGAACCCTATGTCAACGCCGCACTTCCGGCGATATCCCTACAGGGGTGACAATGACGGGTTAGGGGACTACGCGGAGCCGCCTGAACGGAGAAGTATGTCACGTGGAGAGTATTGTGCATGCGGAAGGAATTTAGCCTATTGGGCATACCGAACCTTCATGTCGTACGACCATGCGTCGAAGTAGAGATTGCCGCCTTTCCATTCAACTTCGCCCCGCTGAAAGTCTACTGTCTCGCTCCGCGGAAAGATCTTCGCCGGGTAGAGGTCGCGGCTGATGTCGTCGTTTACGATGAGCCTGTATGCGTCGATGCCGCCGAGGTAAAAATATTGAACGCGCGGGTCGGTCGAGTCCTGCACCCCGAACGACTGATCGACCGGCACCCATCCGTATCCGTCGAGGAAGATCTCGGCCCAGTCGTGGAGATTCACTTCGACCGGATGGAGCATCCAGCCGCTCTGCCATTTCGCGGGGATGCCGTTGTATCGGCAGAGCGTCATGAAGAGCAGCGACTTTATACCGCAGTCGCCGTGTTTGTTCGCGATGCAGTACGCGGAAATGTTCGGTATCGTCGAATACTCGAGAGCGCTCGCCCAAGGGATGTTCGCGCTGATCCATGTGAAGATGAGCCGCGCCTTCGCCAGAGGATCGTGTTCTGATCCTACGATCGATGCGGAGAGGCGTTTGAGTTCCGGCGTGAAGACGATATGAGGCGGACGCTCGGAGGTGAATATCTTCAGTGAGTCCGGCGAGAGCGCGGGTGACGTGCCGGGTTTCGCGATGCCGACGGCGTACCGATCACACGATGCCGTGTATGCGATTTCCATCCTAAACACCGTCGGCCGGCCCTTCACCGCATGCTTTTCCGCATAGAGCGTGCGCTGCATCGCGGAGTTGTCTGCGAGCACATAGGTCTTCTCGCTCATCGAGATGAGGCGGATGCCGCTCTGCCTGTCGTGCCCTTCGCGAGGATAGGGAAGCCAGCAGCGGATGGTTTCGCCATCGGGCACTGCATCGGCCTTTACCGAGAGTGTGTACGTGAGCGTGAACTCCACCGGCGAGACGAGACGCCGGCCGGTCTTCTCCGATTCGGCGACGACGCCGGGAATGTACGCACCGAGAAATGCGTCCAGCTTGTCCTCGGGTGTGCCCGCGATCGAGTCCCTGTAGGCCCTCGCCTGTGTGTTGATGCGGAAAAGGTTCGGCACCGCATTGGCGAAATAGCGCTTCTCTCCGTCGATGACCTTCATCTCGAGCGAACCGTCGGATTCGTATTTCACGAGATCGGCCGGGGTGATGCCGGGCCATGTCGCGTCGAGCGCCTTCAGCACCTCCGCCTGCGTTCTCCGAAAATCCCTCCGAATCCGATCGAGCCGGTCGATCTCGAAGTGGAGTGCCAGCTTCTGCACGGCCGGCACGCGTTCCGCGGCGATCAGCAGCTGCATGGCCTGCCGGGCCGCCGAAAAATTCCCGGCATCGATCGACGTGCGGATGCTGTCCGGTATGTCCTGTGCGCCGGCAGTGGAGAATGCAAGAACGAATAAAAAAATAAGCGGGCGGATCGGGCGCAGTGTCATGTGGTCGACTCCGGATGAAAGGATGACAGTCTGGGGTTTCTTTGGTCATAATATATGGATATATTTATAATGTTCGTAACACTTTTACGGCAGATGATTGCAGGAGACGAACCCGGATGGATATAGAGCAGGAACTACTCAGTGAACATTCGCGCTCTCAGGCGCAGAAGATCGCCTCATGGATCGGCACGGATGCCGATCGTCTCGCCCGGTTTATGGCATGCTACCTGACCGGCGAGTACCGCGTTACGCAGCGCGCCGCATGGGTGGTGGGCATTATCGGGGATGAGCATCCCGCGATGCTCGTTCCGCATCTCAAAAAAATGATCGCGAAAATGAAACAGCCCGGCGTCCACCACGCCGTGAAGCGCAACACCATCCGTCTGCTGCAGACGATCGACATACCCCGCGGACTCCTCGGCACTGTCGTCGACGTCTGTTTCGATGCGCTCACGGCCCCCAAGGAGACGATCGCTGTGAAAGTGTACGCGATGACGGTGCTTGCACGCATCGCACAGAAGGAGCCCGATCTCATGAAAGAGATACGCCTCGTCGTCGCACAACAGCTGCCGACCTCCGGAGCGGGATTCCGCGCCCGGGCGAAAAATGTCTTTCACTTAACCACGTAAAAAATTCCAGGCCTATGAAGCGATTGTTGCAGATCCTCACGGTGCTCCTTGCCGGCGTTCTTCCGTTGTCCGCACAGGTCGGCGATTCGGAATTCGAGGCGCTGCAGAAAAGCGAGATGCGGCGGTACGAGTCGCGCACCCGCGCGCTGTCGAGGACGTCGGCAGTAAAGCCTGTCGTCGACGTCTCCTATTACAAGCTGCATATCCGCGTCGCCGACGCGAGGGGCTCCCTCTCCGGCGATGTCACTGCGGTCTCGACGGTGACGGAGCAGACGCTCGCGGCCATCGAGTACGATCTCACGAACACGATGGTTGTCGATTCCGCTACGGTGAACGGCATCCGCGCCTCCGTTTCGGCCGCGTCTTCGTCCATCCGCATCACCTTGCCCGCCGCGGCTCGCGCAGGCGACACGCTCACGACGCGCGTCTACTATCACGGAAGACCGGCATACACGGGACTCGGGAGCTATTCGGACAGCCTGCGAGCCGACGGCACGCGGTGGATCTACACGCTGAGCGAGCCGTACGGGGCGCGCGACTGGTGGCCGTGCATCGACCATCCCGCGGACAAGGCCGACTCCGTGGATATCTGGATTACGTGCGCGGGGACCCTGCTCGCCGTCTCGAACGGGAAGCTCATCGAAACGCTGACAAATAGAGACGGCACGAAGACATTCAAATGGAAGCACCGCTATCCGGTCTCGACCTATCTCGTCGCCGCGACTGTCGGGAATTTCACATCATTCTCCGACTGGTACACATACTCGGCAACGGATTCAATGGAAGTCGTGAACTATGTGCTGCCGACGATTGGTCAAACCTCCAAGTCCTACAGGGTGAACGCGGCGATGACGCCGAAGATGCTCGAGATCTTTTCGTCGATGTTCGGCCAGTATCCGTTCATCAGGGAAAAATACGGTCACGCGGAATTCGGGTGGGGCGGGGGAATGGAGCATCAGACGCTCACCTCCCTCGGATCGAAAGCGTTTTCCGAGACGACGATCGCGCACGAGCTCGCCCACCAGTGGTTCGGCGATCTCATCACGTGCCGCACATGGCCCGACCTCTGGCTCAACGAGGGATTCGCCCAATACTTCGAGTCCGTCTACAGGGAACGCCGTTACGGCTCACAAGCATACGCTGCAAGCGTCGGGATCCGGATGAGCAGCGCGAAAGAGGCCGTCGGGTCTCTTTCTGTGACGGATACCGTCGATGTGAACAATCTCTTCAATGGCAGCCGTGTCTACAACAAGGGGGCGTGGGTGCTCCACATGCTGCGCCATGCCGTGGGCGACTCGCTCTTCTTCGCTTCGATCCGTGCGTATGCGACGGACCCCGCGCTGATGTTCGGCACGGCATCGACGTCCGATCTTCGCGCCGTCTTCGAGCGGACCACGGGCCGCGACATGGGATGGTTCTTCACGGAATGGGTGTACGGGGAAAAGTATCCCGTCTACACGGTGCGCCATGCATCGGTCCTGCAGGGCGCCGAGGTCGTGACGACGCTAACGATCGCACAGAGGACCGGCACCATGAATCCGTCCTTCTTCACGATGCCCGTGGATCTGCGCTTCGCCGCATCGGGGCGGGAGACGACTGTCACGGTCTGGAATGATGCGCCATTCCAGACCGTCACCGTGCGCCTGCCCTTCCGGCCCGACACGGTGCAGTTCGATCCGTACAATTGGATATTAAAAGATGCGACGGTGCAGGAGGGCGTGGCCGGCATCGGGGAGAACATGCTTCCCGGGACGTTCTCCCTTGAGCAAAACTATCCGAACCCCTTCAACCCCTCGACATCGGTTCGCTACAGGCTCCCGGAGCCCGCCCATGTCACGATCCGCGTGTACGACGTCTTGGGACGCGAGGCGTTGACTGTCGTTGACGGCCCGCAGAGTGCCGGATCGCATGAGGCGACGATGGATGCGGGTACATTGCCGAGCGGGGTGTACATGTATCGCATGACGGCGCGCCATGGCGGCGTTGTGTTTTCGGAGACGCGGCGGTGTGTCGTGCTCAAGTGATGTGGGGCGCCGAAGCAACCGGCGCCGTGTTCGGGGCGCAACGTTCCATCACAAAACGGGGGAGCGCGCGATGAAATCGGTGACGGATTCGTCGAGCAGCCGCTTGGCGTGTCGTATCGCCGCTTCGGTGCTGAGCGAGTCGGGTGAAATTTGCGTGAGCGATGCAAGACCGAGGCTCTTGATGAGCGCATCGCGATTCCCCTTGATGCGTCCGACGAATGCATGAACGGGTTTGTTGAATGCGCGTGCGCGATCGCAGATGCCCGCGATGCCTTTACCGCCCCCGGTCTGCGCATCGAGCTGGCCTTCGGCCGTGAAGACTGCATCGCTTGATGCGAGAAGCCTGTCGTACTGCATGAGATCGAGGACGTAGTCGATGCCGGACACGATCTCTGCGTTGCAGAATGCGAGAAGGCCGGCTCCGAAACCGCCTGCCGCGCCCGCGCCCGAAACGGCCGTCACATTCCTGCCGACGTCCCTCTTCAGTATCGCGGCATACCTTTCCATGCCCTCCTCGAGCAGCAGAAGCTGCTGCGGCGTGGCGCCCTTCTGGGGGCCGAACACAAACGTCGCCCCGTCGGGGCCGGTGAGCGGGTTGCGCACATCGGTGAGTACCGTGAACCGGACGTGCTCCAGGCGCGGATCGATCATGCGCGTATCGATGCGGTCGAGGAAACGGAGCCCGCCCCCTCCCTGCGTGATCTCCTTCCCGTGGTTGTCCAGAAATTTCACACCAAGCGCCCGCATGCAGCCGACGCCTCCGTCGTTCGTGGCGCTTCCTCCGATTCCGAGGATGAAGGACGAGCAGCCCGCCGACAGCGCCGAGACGATCAACTCACCCACGCCATACGTCGTCGCCGTCATCGCATCGTATTGATCGGGGTTCAGCAGGTGAATGCCTGCCGCCTCCGCCATTTCAATCACGGCCGTGTTGCTCGCCTCATGGATACCCCATTGGGCGGGTACTGGCAGCGCGGTGACGGGACCGTGGACGAACGTGAGCTTGTATTCGCCGCGGAGGGCGTTCACAATGCAGTCGAGCGTACCGTTACCGCCGTCGGCGATCGGTGCGGCAATGGTGTCTGAACCGGGGGCCTCACGGTCGATCACGCTCTGCATTACCTGCGCGATCTCGTACGCGGTGAGCCCGCCTTTCATGGCGTTTGGAGAGAGGAGTATTGTCATTGACAAAAAGTAGAGAAAAGTTGCCTTTATTGCAATGGTGTCAGCCGGTCGAGCGTGAATAAATTCGACGCTGTGCCGTGCGGCGCGTGCGCTGCCGCTGGGGAGAAGCCGGTTGAATATGTATCCGCTTATGCCTATATTTCTTCAACTATGAAAAAACTTCTCTATCTTCCCGTCCTTTTCCTTGCGCTGCAGGGATGGTCCTGCGGCGCAGTCCAATCCGTCGCAGTCAATTCGACATCAGGCATCCTCGCATACGGCATGGAAGCCTTGTTCGAAGAATCGGACCTTGTCATTGCCGAACAGGCAATTCCCGGCAACCTGAAACTCGTGGAGGCCCTCTACAAGGCAAAAGACAGCGACGACGACAAGCTCGGCGCCATGCTCTGCCAGGGATACACGGGGTACGCCCTTGGATTCGTCGAAGATACCGACCCCGAACGCGCGAAGGCCATTTACACACGCGCGCGTGATTACGGCCTGAAGATATTGCGGAAAAACAAAACATTCGACGCGGCGTTCGATCAGGACAACGACACGTTCAAGGCGGGCGTCAACGCGTTCACGAAGGACGATGTGCCGGTGATCTTCTGGACCGCCAACGCGTGGGGCAACCTCGTGAACCTCGGCATGGCCGATCCCGAGATCGTGGGTGATCTCTCGAAGGTCAATGCGCTCATGGATTTTGTCGTGCGCACCGATGAAACGTTTTTCTATGGAAGCGCCCATTTGTATTTCGGCACCATCCTCGCCACCATGCCCAGAGTGCTCGGCGGCAAGCCGGATCTTGCCAAGCAGCATTTCGACAAGTGTCTCGCCATCGGCGGGAAGAAAATGCTCCTCCCGTTCGTCTATATGGCAAAGAGCTACGCCGTGCAGGTGCAGGACAAGGACTTGTATCTCTCCCTGCTGAAGACAGTGGAAGAGACGCCGATCGATATCCTTCCCGAGCAGCGGCTTGTGAATGCAATCGCGAAGCGCAAGGCGAAGGCGATGATGGAACGCGCCGACGATCTGTTCTAACGTGCTGTAGACAGCTGTCTCCGATACACACCTAACAAGGACGATGACACCATGAAAAAAATCACAATGACCGCGGCGCTGCTGTTGTTCGCATCGCAGCTGTTTGCCCAGCAGTTCACGATCAAATTCGCCACGCTCGCGCCCGAAGGCTCGACGTGGATCATCATCATGAAGGAATACGACGCCGCGATCCGGAAGGAATCGGGCGGACGCCTCGGATTCAAGATCTATGCCGGCGGCGTCGCCGGGGACGAGAAGGACGTGCTTCGCAAGATGCGCATGAATCAGTTCCAGAGCGCCGGCATCACGGGCGTGGGCATGGGAGAGATTGCGAAGGACGTGCGCGTGCTCGACATGCCGTTCCTCTTCAAGAACCACGGCGAAGTGGATGCCGTGATGAACCAGTTCGACGGCGAGTTCAGGAAGTCGTTCGAGAACAACGGCTTCGTCCTGCTCGGATGGGCCGAGGTCGGCTTCGTGTACATCTTCACTAACACGCCGGTCTACCGCGTGAGCGACCTGAGGGACGTGAAGATGTGGGCATGGGAAGGCGACCCGGTCGCGGATGCCGCATTCAAGGCGCTCGGCGTGAACTACATTCCCCTTTCGATCACGGACGTGCTCCAGAGCGTGCAGACGAAGATGATCAACGGCTTCTACAACGTGCCGCTCGCCACGGTGTCCCTGCAGTGGTACACCGCCGTGAAGTACATGCTCGACTATCCGCTCACGAACTCGGCCGGCTCGGTCGTCATCTCGAAGCGCGAGTTCGACAAGATGCCGAAGGACCTGCAGGACATCCTTCTGCGCAATGGAAAGACGTTCATGCGCAAGCTCACCGAGCTCAGCCGCAAGGATAATGTGAAATCCATCGAGGTGCTGAAGAAGAACAAGATCCAGTTTACGAAGCCCGACCCGAAAGAAGCCGGCACGTACGACGAGATCGGCAAACGCGCGCGCCTCTCGCTCGTCGGGAAAATGTATTCACAGGATCTGTTGAACCGCATAGAGGCCGCGGTGCAGGACGCCCGCAAGAAAGGCGTGAAGTAATGGCGGTGCTGAATTTCTTATTCCGCGTCGATGCATGGGTCGCGCGCGTCACGGGCTGGCTCCTTGTGACGCTCCTGAGCCTCATGATCCTCATGGCGTTCGGGCAGGTGGCGCTCAGGAATTTCTTCCATTCGAGCCTCGAGTGGGGAGACATCTTCCTGCGGCATCTCGTGCTGTGGGTCGGCTTTCTCGGAGCCGTCATCGCCACCGGCCAGGGCCGCCACCTGAAGATCGAGATCGTCCGCAAACTCATCGGGCCCAGGCTCAGGAAGATCTCGTTCATCATCACGAACATCTTCGCCGCCGTCGTGTGCTGGTACCTGCTCAACGCCGCGGTGGCATTCGTGCAGATGGAGGCGGAGGCGAACTCGATCCTCCTGCTCGACGTCCCGACCTGGTACTTCATCGTCATCATCCCGATCGGCTACGGCATCATCGCCTTCCGCTTCATCGTGTCTGTCATACAGGCGATCGCGGACATTGCCCGGGGAAATTGGGCGATAAAGGAGCACGACTGATGCCCATTATCATCGTTGTTGCCGCGCTCATCCTCCTTGTCGCATTCGGTGCACCGCTGTTCTCCATCATCGGGGCCATCTCGCTCGTTGGATTCTCGTCGCAGGAGATAGACACCTCGGCCGTCATCATCGAGCTCTACCGTCTCGCGAGCCAGCCGGTGCTGCTGGCGATCCCGCTGTTCGCCGTGGCCGGATACTTCCTTGCCGAAAGCAATGCGCCCAAACGCCTCGTCGCCTTCGCGCAGGCCCTCATCGGGTGGATGCCGGGCGGCCTCGCAATCGTCGTGCTCGTCAGCTGCGCCATCTTCACGGCGTTCACAGGCGGATCGGGCATCACCATTGTCGCCCTCGGCGGCCTCGTGTTCCCGATCCTCATCGCGGAAAAGTATTCCGAAAAATTCGCGCTCGGCCTTGTCACGACCTCCGGAAGCCTGGGACTGCTCTTCCCGCCCAGCCTGCCGATCATTCTCTACGGCACGTTCGCCGAGGTGTCCATCGACGACCTGTTCAAGGCCGGTATCGTGCCGGGCATCCTGCTCGTTGTCGTGCTCGCCATCTACAGCATTCAGCAGGGCGTCTCGCTGCACATCGAACGGCATCCGTTCGACATCAAACGCGTGTGGCGGACGTTCAAGGAAGTGGCGTGGGAAATTCCGCTCCCGGTGTTCATCATCGGCGGCATCTATGGTGGGTACTTCACCGCCACCGAGGCGGCGGCAGTAACGGCGTTCTATGTGTTCTTCGTGGAGGTCATCGTGTACAAGGACCTGAAGCTCACTACCGACGTGCCCCGCATCATGATCGAAAGCATGGTGCTCGTGGGAGCCATTTTGATGATCCTTGCGACCGCTATGGGGTTGACGAGCTTCCTCATCGACCAGCAGATCCCCCAGCAGCTGTTCGAGCTTATCCGCCAGTATGTGGAGAGTCCCGTTGTCTTCCTCATCCTGCTCAACGTGTTCCTGCTGATCATCGGCATGCTCATGGAGATCTTCTCGGCCATCGTCGTCGTGCCCCTCATCGTGCCGATCGCGAAGCAGTACGGCATCGATCCGGTGCATCTCGGCATCATCTTTTTAGCGAACCTCGAGATCGCGTACCTCATGCCGCCGGTGGGCATGAATCTCTTCATGTCGAGTTTCAGATTCAAGAAGTCCATCGGGAAGGTGGCCATGGCGACGCTGCCGTTCATCCTCGTGCTCCTCATCGCGCTCATGATCATCACGTACGTGCCGGAGCTGAGCCTCTGGCTCGTCAACGCGACGAAGCCTGCGCCGCTGCCGTAACATGCGCCGAGGCGCGAAATAAAAAAGGAGCATCACGCGAGTGATGCTCCTTTTTTTTGGGGGGGGTAACTCGCCCTCGAAGACGCCCTGCTGCTACTATTGACAATGTATATAC
>JAVBYH010000396.1 GCA_030824175.1 Bacteroidota bacterium
TGAGGATGTCCGCCCCGCCGAACTCCTGCTCGACACGCGCGCCCAGCGCGGCAACCGACGCCTCGGAGGCCACGTCGGTCGGGATCGCGACCGCCTTCCCGCCGTTGGCCGCAATGGCGGCGCGGACGGCATCAAGGCGTGCGGCGTCGCGCGCCGCAAGCACGACAATGGCTCCCGCACCCGCCAGCGCGTGCGCGATGGACGACCCGATGCCTTTGCTTGCGCCGGTGATGACTGCGATCTTTCCGTTGAGCGTCTCCATTTATAAGTCTCCTTCGACCGGGCGTAGAATGATTTCATCGGTGGTGATGCGTTCGGGCTGGCAGTAGAGCGACACGACGACGTCGGCGATGTCGTCGGGCTGCATCATCTTCGCCCCGAACCTGTCCCTGTTTCCCTGACTCCACATCGCGGTCTCGACCGCGCCGGGGAGCACGTCGATCACGCGTACGCCCTGTTTCCGCACCTCCGCCCTCAGGCAGCGCATCATGGCGAGCGATCCGGCCTTCGACGCCGCGTAGACGGACGAGTTCTGGAACACATGCACAGCGGAGACGGAGTGGATGTTGATCACATGCCCCTGCTTCGCGGCCAGCATCGATGGCAGCACTGCCTGCGTGCAGAGGAAATACCCCCTCAGGTTCGTGTCCACGATCGCATCGAATTCGTCAAGCGTCGTCTGCTCGAATTTTTTGAAGCTCGTCACGCCCGCGTTGTTCACGAGCACGTTTACACGGCCGAATTTCATCTCGATCTTCTTCGACGCGGCGCGGACGCTTTTGGCCGAGGCCACGTCCATCTGCACGACGGTTGCGGTGCCGCCTTCCGTGCGGATGCGCGCGGCCACAGTGGCGAGCGCCTCGCGGCTCCTCCCGCTGACAATGACATGAACGCCGATCGCGCCGAAAGCATGCGCGATCGCCGAACCAATGCCGCGGCTCGCACCGGTGACCCACACAACCTGCTTCGCTTCCATCCTTATCCCAGTTTGTTTGAAATGAGCGTTAAAAATTCAGTGCGCGTCTTGATGTTCTCCTGAAAGACGCCGAGCATCGTGCTCGTGGTGGCGCTCGAATGCTGCTTTTCGACGCCGCGGATCATCATGCACATGTGGCGCCCCTCCACCACGACGGCCACGCCGTCGGGATTCAGGATCTCCATCAGCGCGTCGGCGATCTGCCGCGTCATGCGCTCCTGCACCTGCAGCCGGCGCGCATACATATCCACGATGCGCGGGATCTTGCTCAGCCCGATGATCTTCCCGTTCGGGATATACGCGACGTGCACCTTGCCGTAAAACGGCAGCATGTGGTGTTCGCACATGCTGACGAAGTCGATATCCTTCACGATCACCATCTCCTTGTAGTCCTCCGTGAAGAGGGCGCCGTTCACGATGGTCTTGATATTGTCCGCGTAGCCTTTCGTGAGATAATGCAGCGACTTCGCCACGCGCTCGGGCGTCTTGAGGAGCCCTTCGCGCGACGGATCCTCCTTCAGGTGCACGAGCAGCTCGTGCACGACCTCCTCCAGGCTCAGCCGCGTCTTGATCTTTTTCGTTTTCACGTGTGTGCTCCCTTGTATTCCGCAAAATTGTTCTCGGTCTCGTACAGACGCACCGAGAAGAGTCGTCCCTGGCCGATGTGCGGTTCCAGCTGGTTCCAGCACGCCACGGCGATGTTTTCGGCCGTGGGAATGACGCCGTGCATGAAAGCGACGTCCAGGTTCAGATGCTTATGATCGACATGCGCGATGAAATGCTCCTCGATGATCGCCTTGAGACGTTTCAGATCGATCACATAGCCGGTCCGCGGATCGGCAGATCCGGCGACGGTGACCTCGACGTAATAATTGTGTCCGTGGCCGTGCGGATTGGCGCACTTGTCGAACACCGCGTCGTTCTCCTGATCGCTGAAGGATGGATTGAACAGCCGGTGCGCGGCGCTGAAATGCGCGCGGCGCGTAACATAGATGAGAGGTGGCATATGGATTCGTTTGTGAACAAAAAAAGCGGGAGGCGGCTCTCGCCCGGTTCACTACAGGGCGGGTCTTCCCCCGCCTGGTGCGGCGGGGGATGTCCCTGCGTCTCTTACAGTGTCGCTTCGCCTTTGTGCCAGTTGCAGGGCGTGAGCTCGCCCGTCTGCAGTGCGTCGAGCACACGGAGCGTCTCGTCGATGTTGCGGCCGACGGAGAGGTCGTTCACGCTCGCCCAGCGGATCGTGTTCTCGGGATCGACGATGAATGTCGCGCGCAGCGCGACCTGATCGGCGCCGGTGAGGATGCCGAGCTTCGTCGTGAGGCCCTTCGCGTGATCGGAGACCATCGGGAACTTCAGGTCCTTCAAGTCGGCGTGGTTGTTGCGCCATGCGAGGTGGACGTACGCCGTGTCGGTGCTGCCGCCAAGCAGCACCGTGTTCCGCTCGGTGAATTCACCGACCTTGTCGCTGAACGCCTTGATCTCGGTCGGACAGATGAACGTAAAATCCTTCGGCCAGAAGAAGAATGTCAGCCATTTGCCGTCGTTGTTAATGTCTCCCGATTTGATGATCTCGAACTCCCTGCCTTTTTCCCGCGATACACATGCTTCTAATTCGAACCCGGGGAATTTCTCGCCTATTGTCAGCATTCTCTACTACTCCTGTTTGTATTCTATGTGTGATGATTGTCTTCTTATGTCAATGCATTGAGCACTTCTTCGGTATGGCCTTCGATCTTCACTTTCGGGAAGATGTGCGTAATATAACCAAGCTCGTCGATGATCACCGTCGTCCGTTCAACTCCCATGTACTTCCGTCCATACATGGACTTCTCCTTCCAGATGCCGTACGGCTCGAGGACCGTCTGGTCCTCGTCGCTCAGGAGCAGGAAATTGAGCTTCTGCTTCTCGATGAAGTTCTGGTGACTCTTGACGCTGTCCGGACTGACGCCGATGACGGCGGCCCCCTTCGCCGTGATCGCCTCGATATTGTCTCGGAACGAACACGCCTCCTTGATGCAGCCGGAGGTCTGATCCTTCGGATAGAAATAGAGCACAACCTTCTTTCCGAGGTAGTCCTTGAGTGAATGCTTCTTTCCGTCCGATCCGGTGAGAGTGAAGCCGGGGGCTTTTTTGCCGACACGCGGTTCTGCCATGATGAGCTTTCGTTTGTTTATGGAGCGTGATGAGTGCGCCGCCCGGGCGCGCGTGGTGTGCTGCGTTACGCGACTGCCTTGATGACTTCGTCGTATGGGGGCTCGACAGCCGGAGCTTCCGTTACCCAGATGTAGGTGATCTTCTGCGCCGCGTCGAGCACGTACACGGCACGCTTCGAGGCTTCGTAGCCCGGGACGCCCGCAAATCCGACATAGACGCCTGCGTACTGTTTGGAGACTTCCCTGTTGAAATCAGACAGCAATGGGAAGGTGAGCTGGTTCTTGTCGGCAAAACCCTTGTTAGCAAACGGACTGTCGACGCTGATGCCGACGACCTGCGCATCGACCGAGTTGAATTTCGTGAGTGAATCACGGAACGCGCACATTTCTTTTTCGCAGGCTCCAGTGAAGGCGCCGGGATAGAACACGAGAACGACTTTTTTTCCGGCGAATTCGGAAAGCGAGCGGGGAGTGCGTGATGTATCCATAAGGGTGAATTGGGGGGCTGTGGATCCTACTGAGAGGGCCATGAGTGTTCTCCTAAGGTTGAGTGGTGGAGGCAAGACTGCAGATTTGCCATGTATAACACGGCTGGGAGGCGAAATGTTCCCTGTAAGACTGTACAGCGTAAAAATATCGGATATTTTTCGAACAGATACAACACCACACGGAAAAACACACAGCCCGATCTCGAAAGCGAGCATCGGGCTGTGTACAACACATCATCGAACCGGTCTGTGCTTAGAGGCCGTAGCGTTTCTTCAAGAATCCGTCCGCCGCGGTTTTAAAGAGCAGATGCAGGAGGAGGTCCTTGTGCGATTTCACGAACGCGAGCTTCGAGAAGTCGTCTTCCATCACGGGCTTCAGGTACGAGGCCGCACGGTATTTGAGCACCGTGTCCTTGCCGAGCGCGCGCGCGGTGATCTCGGGATCGGTCGGCGCCGGAGTGCGTCCGAATTTTCCCTGGAGGATCATCTTGAACTCGTTGGACACCGTTTTGTAGCGCTCGCCCACCATGACGTTGAAGGCAGCCTGCGACCCGACGATCTGGCTTGTCGGCGTCACGAGCGGAACGTAGCCTGCGTCCTTGCGGACCTTGGGGATCTCCGCGAGGATAGCGTCCATCTGGTCCAGTTTGTTGATCGCCTTGAGCTGGCTCCAGAGGTTCGAGAGCATGCCGCCGGGAACCTGCGCCTCGAAGATCTTGTCGTCGAATTCGGGGTAGCCGAGCGACAACTCGAGGGCGCGCATGAGCGGGATGGCCGCTTCGATGCTCGCCTTGTCTTCCTTCTTCACAAGCGCGATGATCTCGTCGACTTTCTTCACGTCCACGTCTTCGAACTTCACCGGCTTGTGGTTCTTGCTGTTGTCGGGAATGAACTGGCCGAGTTCCTTCTGAATTGTGAACAGTTCAGCCTGGATCTTCATGATCATGTTCTTGTCGAGCCCGTGCTTGATCTTCATGCGTTCGGCGAACACCACGAGGATCTCGATCGGGGGATGGGAGGTGCCGCCGGCGAACGGCGTGATGGCGGTGTCGACCCAGTCGAGGCCTTCGTTCATCGCGATCACCGCATTCAACGTGCCGACGCCCGTGGTCGTATGGCTGTGGAGCGAGATCGGAAGATCGGTGATCGCGCGTAGTTTCTGAAACAGTTCGAGCGCCTCGGTCGGATAGAGCAAGCCTGCCATGTCCTTGATGGCGAGTTCGTCGGCGCCCATCTCGATGAGCTTCTTCGCGTACTCGACGAAATAGTCGGTCGTGTGCACGGGGCTCGTCGTATACGAGATCGCGCATTCGGCGACGCCGCCGTAGGCCTTCGTGGCGAGGATGGACGTGATGAGGTTCCGTTCGTCGTTCAGCGCGTCGAAGATGCGCATGACGCCGACGCCGGACTGGACCGCCTGCTTCACGAACGCGATGACGAGGTCATCCGAGCTCGGTTCGTACCCGAACAGGTTCTGTCCGCGGAGCAAGGCGCGTATCTTCTGTCCGCCGCCCAACACTTCCTTGAATTTTTCGAGACGTTCCCACGGATCCTCACCCAGGAAACGGATGCAGCTGTCGAGCACGGCGCCGCCCCAGAGTTCAAGGCGCTGATAGCCGGCATCGTTCGTCATTTTCAACACGCGCAGGATCTGCTCGGTCGACATGCGCGTCGCGGCGAGGCTCTGATGCCCGTCGCGAAGCGTGAGATCAATAAACTTCGTTGTATGAGACATTATGTATCATCCTTGGTTTCAATAGTGAGATTACTCGAATACGAGCAGTTCTTGTCCGGATTCCACGGTATCGCCCGCAGCCACCATGACTGCCTTGATCTTGCCGTCGCGGGGTGCGGCAATGTTCGTCTTCATCTTCATTGCTTCGAGCACGAAGAGTGTGTCGCCTTCGCTCACCGACTGGCCGGCTTCCACGGGGACTTCGATCAGCACGCCGTTGATGGGCGATGTGAGCGATTTGCTGTCCGCGCTTGCGGCGGGCGCGGGCGCTGCCTTGGGCCGTGCCGCCGGCGCCGCAGGCGAGAATGTTTCCGTGGCGCGCGGCGCGGGTGCGCGGTACGACGTCGTGTACGACTTATCGGTATCTTCGAGCACTTCGACTTCGACTTCGTATTTCTTTCCGCCGACTGTCACTAATAACTTTTTCATAATGATTGATTCCTTTTGGAGATTGTGTGAGATGTCATAATGGTAAACCGGCCGGAGGTGAGCCAGGCCACGCCGGCGTTCCTCTCGAAGACCTTCACGCTTTTCAGCGAAACAGGCTTCTGAAACGTCGAAACGACGGCGGCGGTGATCGCCGCGATGATCTCGTCGTTCAGTTCCTCAACTTCTTGGTTCATTGCTGTCCTCGTCATAGAATGTGTGAGATGCACAACAGCGTGCACCTTGTATTACATCGGTATCAGGCCGTGCTTCTTCTGCGGACGCAGCTCGCGTTTCGTCTGCAGCGCCTCGAGCGCCATGCCGATGTATGCGCGTGTGTCTTTCGGTTCGATCACGGAATCGACCATGCCGCGGGCGGCCGCAAGATACGGGGTCGAAAATTCGGCTTCGTATCCGGCGACGAGTTCCTTCCGCTTCGCCTTCGGGTCCTCGGCATTCTTGATGTCGTTGCGGTAGAGCACGCTCACGGCGCCTTCGGCGCCCATGACGGCGATCTCGGCCGTCGGCCATGCGGCCACGCGGTCGGCTCCGAGGGCCTTCGCGCACATTGCAAGATACGCGCCGCCGTAGGCTTTGCGCAGCACCACGGTGATCTTCGGTACTGTGGCCGCCGAATACGAGAAGAGCATCTTCGCGCCGTGGCGGATGATGCCGCCGAACTCCTGCTCGACGCCCGGCATGAAGCCCGGCACATCCACCAGCGTGAGAAGCGGAATGTTGAACGCGTTGCAGAACCGGATGAACATGGAGGATTTGTCCGACGCGTCGATGTCGAGGCAGCCCGCCTTCACCATCGGCTGGTTCGCGACGATGCCCATGACATGGCCGTTCACGCGCGAGAAGCCGATGATGATGTTCCGTGCAAAGTGCGCGTGGACCTCGAAGAACGATCCCTCGTCGACGATCCGGTCGATCACCTGGTACATGTCGTACGACTCGCGCGAGTCGTCCGGAATGATCGTGTTGAGATCCTCGATCGGTTCGAGGTCGAGCCCCTCCGCGGGATAGTACGGGGGATCTTCCATGTTGTTGGACGGCAGATACGAGAGGAGCGTCTGCACGATCTCGATCGCGTGCGCGTCATCGCGCGCGATGAAGTGCACGTTGCCGCTACGCGCCGACTGCGCCACCGCGCCGCCGAGCTCCTCGGCCGAGATATCCTCGCCCGTGGCCTTCTTGATGACTTCGGGACCGGCGATGAAGAGATGTCCCGTGCCGTGCACCTGGATGATGAAGTCCATCAGCGCCGGCGAGTAGGCAGCACCGCCCGCGCACGGGCCGGCCACCACCGCGATCTGCGGCACGACGCCCGAAAGGAGCGTGTTGTAATAAAAGATCCTGCCATAGCCTTGGAGCGAGTCCACGGCTTCCTGGATGCGGGCACCGCCCGAATCGTTGATCGAGATGTACGGCGCGCCCTGCTTCATTGCCATGTCCATCACTTCGGTGATCTTCCAGGCATGCATGTAGCCGACCGAGCCGCCCATGACGGTGAAGTCCTGGCTCGAGGCGTACGCGAGGCGTCCGCCCACCGCGCCCATGCACGACACGACGCCGTCCGCCGGCAATTTCTTGTCCGCCATGCCGAGCGTCGTCGATTCGTGTTCCACGAAACGGTAGAGCTCATCGTAAAAACCCTTGTCGTAGAAGAGATGGAGACGCTCGTGCGCCGTCATCTTTCCCAGGTCGTGCTGCTTATCAATCGCCTTGAGTCCACCGCCAAGCTTGATCTGGTCGGAACGCTTCCGCAATTGTTCTATTTTTTCATGAGTCGTTGACATATATTCGTTTTTGTGTGATGATTGAAAATTGACTGTGACCGGTTACGGTTTTTCGCATAATTCTGTCAGCACGCCGAAGGTCGACTTCGGATGGAGGAACGCGATGTTCAATCCTTCCGCGCCCTTGCGAGGGGCCTTGTCGACAAGCATGACGCCTTTCGCGGCCGTCTCGTCGAGCGCGCCGGCGAGTCCGTTCACGGCAAACGCGAGGTGATGAATCCCCTCGCCCTTCTTTTCGATGTACTTGCCGATCGGGCCCTCGGGGTCCGTGGACTCGAGGAGCTCGATCTTCGTCTGGCCGACCATGAAGAATGCAGTCTTCACTTTCTGGTCGGGTATTTCTTCTACGGCGTAGCATTCGAGGCCGTAGACTGTCTGATACAGTTTGATCGCTTCATCGAGATTTTTTACGGCGATTCCAATATGTTCAATATGAGTAGGCTTCATTGTTTTTTCCTGAGTAAGTTACACGGTGACTTGTTCTTTGTATTCGCCGAAGACCCCGCGCATCACGTTGCAGATCTCGCCGAGGCTTGCGTACGATTTTACCGCATCGAGAATGACCGGCATCAGATTGTCCGTGCCCTCGGCCGCCGTCTTGAGCACGGCGAGTTTCTGTTTCACGTCGTCGTTGTTGCGTTCGGCGCGGACCTTGTGCAGGAACTTGATTTGTTCGGTCTGCACGCGCTGATCGATGCGCATGAGCCCTTCCGGATCCTTTTCCTTGATCTGGAACTTGTTCACGCCGACGATGATGCGCTTGCCCTGTTCCAGATCCTTGATGCTCTGGTAGGACGTCTTCTGGATCTCCGTCTGGGGATATCCCTTTTCGATCGCCTCGACCATGCCGCCCATCGCATCGATGGTGGCGATATATTCGAGGGCTTCCTTCTCGATCTGGTCCGTCATCGTCTCGACGTAGTACGAACCGGCAAGAGGATCCATCGTGTCTGCCACGCCGCTTTCGTAGGCCACGATCTGTTGCGTGCGAAGCGCGACGCGCACGGAGGCTTCCGTGGGAAGCGCAAGCGCCTCGTCGCGCGAGTTCGTGTGGAGGCTCTGCGTGCCGCCGAGAACCGCCGCGAGCGTCTGGATCGTGACGCGGACGATGTTGTTGTCCACCTGCTGCGCCGTGAGCGTGGATCCAGCGGTCTGCGTGTGGAAGCGCAGCATCATCGACTTTGCCTTCTTCGCTCCGAAGCGCTCCTTCATAATGCGCGCCCACATGCGGCGTGCGGCGCGGTACTTCGCCACTTCCTCCAACAAGTCGTTGTGCGCGTTGAAGAAGAACGACAGCTGACCGGCAAACTCATCGACATCGAGCCCCGTCTTGATCGCCGCTTCGACGTACGCGATGCCGTCGGCGAGCGTAAAGCCCACTTCCTGTGCGGCGCTCGATCCGGCCTCGCGGATGTGATATCCGGAGATCGAGATCGTGTTCCACTTCGGCACTTCCTTCTTGCAATACTCGAAAATGTTCGTGATGAGGCGCATCGATTGTTTCGGCGGGTAGATGTACGTGCCGCGCGCCATGTATTCCTTCAGGATGTCGTTTTGGATCGTGCCCGATATCTTGTCCGCGCTCGTGCCCTGCTTCTGCGCCACGGCGATATACATCGCAAGCAGCACCGAGGCCGGCGCGTTGATCGTCATGGACGTGGACACCTTGTCCAGCGGAATCCCTCCGAAGAGCGTCTCCATGTCCGCAAGCGTGTCGATGGCGACGCCGACCTTGCCGATCTCGCCGTCCGCGATCGGATCATCGGAGTCGTATCCGATCTGCGTCGGAAGATCCATCGCAACGGAGAGCCCTGTCTGCCCCGCATCGAGCAGGTAGCGATACCGTTCGTTCGATTCTTTCGCCGTGCCGAACCCCGCGTACTGCCGCATCGTCCAGAACCGCCCGCGATACATCGTGGGCTGTATGCCGCGCGTGTAGGGATATTGTCCGGGGAAGCCGAGCTTTTCGCTGTACCGCTCCGTGGAATCCGTGGGGAGATACAGGGGGTCGATGGGAGCGTTTGATACTGTCGTAAACTGCTGCTGACGCTCGGGGAATTTTTCGAGATTCTTCTTATATGTCTTTTCCTGCCATTCGCTATACGCTTTTTGAATTTCTTCTCGTGTTTGCATTATAACTCCGTGTATTTTGAAGTTTCAGTCCATATATCAGGTAGATGCCATTCAGTATACAAAATAATGCTTAAATATTCATCACTTTTTTTTCGTTTTTTCATTTCCCGGGCGTAATATGGACCTTTTACTCCTAAAATGAAATCCCGCTCATTTTACGCCCACCTCCTCGCTCCCGTCAGTCCCGGCAAAAAAAACCCGTGCAGCGCGTCATATCAGCGCCGCACGGGACGGATCCCTGAGGATCGTGATGGGAGTTATTGCGAATTCTTCGCGTAGACGCGCACGTAGTCTACCTCCATCCGCACGGGGAAGATCGAATCGTCGATGCCCTTCGATCCGCCCCAGTCCCCGCCGAAGGCGATGTTCAGGATGAGGTGAAACCGCTGATCGAACGGCCACTCCTGCCAGGTGGTGCCGTCATTGGGTGAGGTGAAATATTTTGTCTCGTCCACGAAAAAATCTATGCGGTCCGCGTACCACTCGACGGCATACGTGTGGAATGTCGCGAACACGTCCGGGATGCGGATGGTCTTGTTGCGCTGCGTGCCGATCTTGAAATAATATTTCAGCGAATGAGTTGAGCCGACGATCACGTTCGGGTCGTATCCGACATGCTCCATGATGTCGATCTCGCCGCTGTTGGGCCATCCGCCGTATTTCCAGTCGGTCGGCAGCATCCAGATCGCAGGCCATGTGCCGAGTCCTTTCGGCAGCTTTGCACGGACCTCGATGCGGCCGTAGAGCCAGTCGCCCTTCGTCTTGGTGACGAGCCTGGCCGAGGTATATTTTTTCCCCTCGAACGCCTCCTTGCGCGCCTCGATGATGAGGCTGCCGTTTTCGACGCGCGCGTTCTCTTTCCGGTACTGCGTGTAGTACTGCAGTTCGTTGTTGCCCCATCCGCTGCCGCCGACATCATACCCCCATTTGTCGGGGGAAGGGATCGTTCCGGTATTGAATTCGTCGTTCCAGACGAGCGTCCACCCTGCACGCGCGGGCTGCTCTTCTTTCACGGACACGGAATCGTCATCGCCGGTTTTGCTGCATGCGGAGAGCGAGGAAAAACACGCCATGGTCAGGCACGCTATCAGATATTTTTTCATTGGCATACGTGTTTGGTTACGGCTGCGCCGTTACTTGTTCTTGGGAATGAGCGCCTCGTCCACGCCGAGGGCCTTGATGTATCCGTTGTTGATCACGCACTTGTCGAGGACGCAATTGTCGAGATATTCCGCGAGCGCCTGTTTGATGACTGCCGCTCCGGGCTTGTTCCGCATCTGCGTAAACGTGAACCGCGTCGTGTCCGCATATGCAATAACGGAATCAAACATCGCGGGCTTCACGATACTCACCATGTTGCTCTTCGCGTCCATCTTCTTGTACGGCCAGAAGCACCAGCCGCTGTTGTTCCGCTCGCACATGCGCCGGAACGAACCGATCCATTGGTCGGAATTCTCGCCCGACTCGCCGAGCCAGATGGGCACGTTGTATTTTTTACTGAAGTCGACGTATTCCTGTATCATGGCGTCCGTCGTATCCGACCAGTACTTGTGCCACGTGTACGCGAGCTTCGCATCGAACGGCGGGCCGAACACGCTGAAATCGCCGTTCCATCGCGCCCCGCCCAGGAAACAGATATGATTCTTGTCCGCTTCCCGGACCGCGGCGACGAGCTTCTTGTATACCGGCTCGAGGCGCGGGTAAAAATACTTCGCATCGAA
>JAVBYH010000408.1 GCA_030824175.1 Bacteroidota bacterium
TGCGGTTCATGCCGACGTTGAGGTCGATGTAGACCGGAAGCACCATCTGGTGGGCGGCAAACACGTCGGCGATCGCGCGCGCCGCGCCGATATCGTCCACGAGGCACGAGAACGCCGTCTTCCTGTATGTCTGGACGAGTCTGAGCAGGCGGTGGATCTTCGGGCCGACAGGCTGGTAGGCCAGGAGCACGTCCGGCGCGCCTGCCAGCGCCAACATTTCAGCCTCCGCGATCGTGGCGCACTTGAATTTTCTCACACCCTCTTCGAGGAGCATCCGCGCCGCTTCCTGCGATTTATGCGTCTTCGCGTGAGGGCGGAGCAGCGAGACGTCGTGCACCATGTTCTTCGCGGTGCGGATGTTTTCCCTGACGCGTTCCGGATAAATGACGAGAGCGGGCGTGTCGATCACGGTTGCGTTGTCGATCCAGTACCATTGTGCGTGTTCATCAGCCATCATTGCTGCCTGTGTACGATTGAATGAAGACCGGAGATTGAATCACTGGCTTCCCCATTGGCGCGCTCCCCGATCTGCTGGCGCCACATCGCGTAATATAAACCCTTCAGTGCAAGGAGCGTTTCGTGCGCCCCCGATTCGACGATGCGCCCCTTCTCGAGCACAATGATCTCGTCCGCGTGGAGCACGGTGGAGAGTCTGTGCGCAATGAGGATGGTCATCAATCCGTCGCGCTTCGAGACGTCGCGGATCGTGGTGCTGATGTCCGCCTCCGTGAGTGAGTCGAGTGACGAGGTGGCCTCGTCGAACACAAGCAGATCCGGCCTTCGCAACAATGCGCGAGCGATCGAGAGGCGCTGCTTTTCGCCCCCCGAGACTTTCACGCCGCCTTCGCCGATCACCGTGTCGAGCCCCTTGTCGGCGCGCGCGAGCAGATTGTGACACGCGGCTCGTTCCAACACCGCGACGCATTCGGCGTCCGTCGCCTTCGGGTTGACGAAAAGGAGGTTCTCCCGTATCGTGCCTGCGAAGAGCTGCGTATCCTGCGTAACGATGCCGATCCGCTCGCGCATCGCATCGAGGTCCACCGACGAACCCGACACGCCGTTATAGAGCACGCGCCCGTCCTCGGGCGTATAGAGCCCGACGAGGAGCTTCACGAGCGTTGTCTTTCCCGCCCCCGACGGTCCCACGAACGCGACGGTCCTCCCCGCTCCCATCGTGAATGAGACGTTCGTGAGCGCATGCGACCGGCCCGAGCGGTGCGTGAAGCTTACATTGTCGAACTCGAGCGAGTGCAGGGGGCCGATGTGCACCGGGTTGGCGGGCTTCGTCTCCGTCGGCGTCTTCATGATCTCCTCGAAGTTCTGGAGCGACACTTCGGTCTCGCGATAGAGATTGATGCCGTTGCCGATCTCCTGCAACGGACCGAAAATGAAGAACGAATAGATGAAGAGGGAGAAGAACTGTCCGACGGTGATTGCCTGCGTGAAGATCAGGTAGAGCATGAGAAACAGGATCGACGTCCGCAGCGCGTTCACCATCGTGCCCTGTATGAAGCTGAGGCTGCGGATGTAACGCACCTTCTTCAGTTCAAGCTCGAGGATCTTCTCCGTTGTCGAGTTGAGGCGCGTGATCTCCTGCTGCGCCAGCCCGAGGCTCTTCACGAGCTCGATGTTGCGGAGCGATTCGGTCGTCGCCCCGGCGAGGGCCGTCGTCTGCCCCACGATCACCTTCTGTATCGTCTTGATCTTTTTGCTGAGCACGGAACTGAGCACGCCGAGGATGGGCACCGTGGAGAAATACACGAGCACGATCACCCAATGCACGGTGAATCCGTAGATCACAACGAAGACGAGGCCGATGATCGAGGTGAAGACGACGTTGATGACGAATGCGATGAGCCGTTCGACGTCGGTGCGAACCTTCTGCAGTTTCGCGAGCGATTCGCCGCTGCGCTGGTCTTCGAAGAGCATGTACGGCAGCTCGAGGGAATGCCTGATCCCGTCGGCGTAGAGCTGCGCACCGAGGCGCTGCGTGACAACGTTGATGAAATAATCCTGGAAGTTCTTGGCGACCCTCGACACGAAGGCCACGCCGACAGCGGCGGCGAGAAGGAGCGTGACGCCCTTGAAGAATTCTTCGGTCGTATACTCCTTAAACTTCGTCGCGTAATCGTCGATCACGTGGCGGAAGATGAGCGGATCGAGGAGCGAGAATATCTGGTTGACCGCCGCAAGGAGCAGCGTCAGCGCGAGAAGCGAACGGTATTGTTTGAGATAGAGATAGAGTGTTTTCATGCTTCAGTGAACAGCGAAATGATGCCGCGAGTTCGAAAACGGCGTGGACGGTCAGACGAACGCGGCCGGTTCCGCGAGCCTGTATCCGCGGAGGAATTCGGCACCCCCGAGGCGCTTCTTTCCTTCAAGCTGCAATTCGAGGATCTCGATCGCACCCCGGGCGGTGCCGCAGAAAAGTGTGTCCCCGGCGGCGCGGAGCATGCCCGGAGTGAGCCCTTCACGTACCGGCGGCGTGACGGACGACGCGACTGCCGACGGCTCCGGTCCGGCACCGTGCATGATGTCTGCTTCCCGCGCGGCGTAGAGTTTCACGGTCTTTCCGTTCAGCGTCGTCCACGCGGCCGGATGCGGCGACAACCCGCGAATGAAGTTATGGACCGCATGCGCAGGTCTGTCCCACACGATGCGGCAGTCGTCCTTGAATATTTTCGGCGCCGGAGACGCGAGCGCATCGTCCTGGGCGTACGGCACGGCCCTGCGCTCGTCGATCATCGCCACGGTCTCTGCGACGGCGGCCGCACCGAGTTCCATGAGCACGTCGTGGAGCTCTCCGGCGTTCATCGTGTCCGTGATGGGCACGGAGCGCTGCAGGAGAATGCTGCCGGTGTCCACTTTTTCCTGGAGGAAAAACGTGGTCACGCCCGACTCACGATCCCCGTTGATAATCGCCCAGTTGACGGGTGCGGCGCCGCGATATTTCGGAAGCAGCGACGCGTGCAGATTGAACGCCCCGAGGGCGGGGATCGTGAAGATCTCCTTCGGCAGAATGCGGAATGCAACGATCACGAACAGATCCGCATGAAACGCCGCGAGCGCGTCGGCAAACGAGGGATCGCGCAGGTTCTCGGGCTGGAGCACGGGGATCGACAGCGCCGTTGCAAAGTCCTTCACCGGCGTGCACGATACGTGCTGCCCTCGTCCGCGCGGTTTGTCGGGCGCGGTCACGACGGCCGCCACGTGGTGGCCGCGGTCGAGCAGTATGCGAAGGCTGGGAACGGCGAATTCGGGCGTTCCCATGAAGACGATTGTCATGGGGGAATCGGGATAGTTAGCGGCGAGGCTTTTTCTTGTCGACGACGAAGTCGTAGTCGATGTCGATCTCGCCCTTCGTGATCTTGCGGAGTCTGTTCCTGAGGAACGTCCGCTTGGCCGCGCTCAGATGATCGACAAAGAGCACGCCGTTGAGGTGGTCCATTTCGTGCTGAATCACGCGCGCAAGCAATCCGTCCGCCTCCAGCTCCTGGACCCTCATCGATGCGTCGTTGTACCGGATCCTGATCGTTTCGGGGCGCGTCACCGTCTCGCGAATATCCGGAATGCTGAGGCACCCCTCCTCCATCTCGAGCTCGCCTTCCTCTTCGATGATCTCGGGATTGATGATCGCCATCGGTTTCGGGGGCTCATTGTCGTCCGCGGCCGAGATATCGAGCACGAGCAGCTGCTTCAGTACGCCGACCTGTGTGGCGGCCAGGCCAATGCCGCAGGCCTCATGCATCGTTTCGAGCATATCCTGAATGAGTGTGATATCGTCGTCGGTCACCTCGGTCATCCGGGGCGCTTTCTTTTTTAAAACGTCGCTGCCGTATAAGTAAATCGGTAAAAGAGCCACACATCACTCCGAAATCGTGTCGTTATTGAAGCACGCGGCGTGCGGCCGCGTAGCGTTTATTAAAATAGGTGCTGTCGAGCGACGAGATTGTCACGCCCTCGCCCGAGCTTGCGTGAGCGAACAGATCGTCGCCGAGGTAGATGCCGACGTGCGAGATCGTCCGTCCCCGTGTTTTAAAGAACACAAGATCACCGAACTTTAGTTCGTCCCGCTGGACGCGAATTCCGACCTGCGCCTGTTCGGCGGACGAGCGCGGGAGTTTGATCGAGACCGCCTGTTCGAACACCTCCTGCGTGAACGCCGAACAGTCGATCCCCTCGTCGTTGCCGTCGCCGCCGTATGTGTACGGCGTCTCGAGCCACTCGGCGATTGTTTCCATCATTTTCTGCTGGTCCACGGGAGCGGACGTGTCTGCGTGTGCCGCCGGGAGTGTCTCGGCTGTCGTCGTTGCCGGAGCCGCGGTCCTGGCAGGTTTCTTGGCACTGGTTTTGGCACCGGTCTTGGCACTGGTCTTGCCTGTGCGCGACACGGACCGCGCTTTTTTCAGGATGGGTGCAGCATCGACCTTCACGTCGTCCTCGGCCGCCCGCTCCCGTGCCTCCTGCGTCACAGGCCGGATCGTCTGTTTCTTGGATGCGGCGGTCTTCTCCTTCGCGATCGAGGCCCCGAACCGGGGCGAGGATGACCCGCATCCGGTGAACAGGCATACACAGGCAAGGAGAATGAATTTTTTCATGATACTGAAGATACAAAATTTGTTCCCGTCAGGCAAGGCGGCCGAGTCCCGCGTTTAAAACGGCACGGCCTCCCGCGTGCGGGAGGCCGTGTCGTTCACAGTCGTAGCCGGGTGTTATCCGAGATATGCGCGGAGCGCCTTCGAGCGCGATGCATGGCGCAGCCGGCGGATCGCTTTTTCCTTGATCTGACGTACGCGTTCACGCGTGAGGTTGAATTTCTCGCCGATCTCCTCGAGCGTGAGCGAATGCTCCTTCGAGAGTCCGAAATACAGCCGGATCACCTCGGCCTCGCGTTCGCTCAGTGTGGCAAGCGCGCGCTTCACTTCTTCCTTCAGCGACTCGTCCATGAGGATCGAATCGGGCGACGGCTGCCGCTCGTCCTGAATGACATCCAGCAAGCGGTTGTCCTCGCCCTGCGCGAACGGGGCGTCCATCGAAAGATGACGGCCCGAGATCTTTAGTGTGTCGGCGACCTCGAAGAGGCTCATGTCCAGCTCTTCGGCCAATTCGCTCGCGCTCGGTTCGCGTTCGAATTCCTGTTCAAGCGAACTGAATGCCTTGCCGATCTTGTTCAACGCACCGACACGGTTCAGGGGAAGGCGCACGATGCGCGACTGTTCTGCGAGCGCCTGAAGGATCGACTGGCGGATCCACCACACGGCGTACGAAATGAATTTGAAGCCGCGGGTCTCGTCGAAACGTTTCGCCGCTTTGATCAGGCCGAGGTTGCCCTCGTTGATCAGATCGCCGAGCGACAACCCCTGATTCTGGTACTGCTTCGCCACGCTGACGACGAAACGGAGGTTTGCTTTCGTTAATTTTTCCAGCGAACGCTGGTCGCCCTTCTTGATCTTCTGCGCAAGATCGATCTCCTCCGCGGGCGTCAGCAGGTCCACCTTGCCGATCTCCTGAAGGTACTTATCGAGCGACTGGCTTTCCCGGTTCGTATATTGTTTTGTTATTTTTACCATAGCATCTTTCAATCATCATTGCACGGAGAAGAACTTCCCCGTGTCGAGCGTTCGTTGTCTGTTTTGTCTGTGCATCCGGGTACGCATCAACGGCGCGCGATGCGGCCCTCTCTACGGATAGAGACGAGTGCACGCGCGTCCCGTTCCCGGGGTGTCGGGTGTAAAACAGAGTACGCCGGCAGCATCGGCCGGTGGAGCAGGCACGTGCGTCGGCGTTATCATTGTCAGCCGGGCAGAATGACGGGAAGCAGACTCTCGCCGCTCAGCGCCGAGGTGTCGCACCCGAAAAATTCTCCGACGGTCTTGCCGATATCCGCAAACGATCCCCGTATGCCAAGATCGACACCGCGGACGCCGTGTTTCGTGTACGTCAGGAGCGGCACGTATTCCCGTGTGTGATCAGTGCTCTGATCTGTCGGATCATTTCCATGGTCCGCTGTAATCATGAGAATATCGTCGTCGCCCAGGGCGTCGAGGATGCGGGGAAGCTGCGAGTCGAAATATTCAAGCGCCCCCTTCATGCCCTCGGGATCCTGTCGGTGACCGTAGAGCATGTCGAAATCGACGAGGTTCGCCATCACGAATCCCGTCGGGATCTCCCTGGCGCAGCGGATGATCTCCTCGATCCCCTCTTCATTCGAACGCGTGTGAGATGTCTGACTCAGACTGCGTCCCGCAAAGAGATCGTCGATCTTTCCGATCGCAATGGTGGGTATCTGATGGTGGAACAGAATATCGAACACGGTCGTGCCCGGCGGAACGAGTGAAAAATCCCGCCGGTTGGGCGTACGCGTGTAGCGGCCGTCCGATCCGAGGAAGGGACGGGCGATGACGCGACCCACTGCATGATCGCCGATGAATACTTCCTCCCGCGCTTTTCGACACATGTCGTAGAGCCGTTCCAGCGGAACGACGTCCTCGTGCGCGGCGATTTGAAATACCGAATCGGCCGACGTATAAACGATGGGCTGTCCCGAGCGGACATGCCTGTCGCCGTATTCCTCGATGATCTGTGTGCCGGAGGCGACGCAGTTACCGAGAACGCCGGTTGCGCCGGTAACGGCGCAGAATTTTTCGATCACCGCATCGGGAAACCCCTGCGGATAATAGGGAAAATCCTTGGTGATGACGATCCCCGAGAGCTCCCAGTGTCCCGTCGTACTATCCTTCCCCTTCGAGACTTCGCGCATCTTGCCGTAGCAGCCTGCGGCGTGTTCAACGGCGCCAACGCCGCGGATCGGCGCGATGTTGCCCAATCCGAGGTGTTCCATTGCGGGCAGTCGAAGACCACCGGTCTTCTCAGCCGTGCTGCACAGCGTATTTGCTCCCGCATCGCCGTACAACGCCGCATCGGGGAGTTCCCCGATGCCGACGCCGTCGATGACGATACAGAGTATTTTCCTGCGCGCGCTCAATCCTTACGCGTAGACTTCTTTTTCGTTGCATTTGCAGACCGCCACCATCGAACGGTTGAAGCGGAACGTGTTCTTGTCGGTCTTCACCGAGTTGATGTAGAGTGTGGAGACTTTCGCGCCGCCGCATTTCGGGCATTTCACGCCCTTTTCCATTAACGCTTTTTTCGCCTTTTCGGCAAAATCCTGCTGTTTAGCCATTGTCTATCCTTTGTGAATGATGAATCGTAACCGAATTAATATACTCGCACCATATTGCCGCCGGCGGCCTGCGCCTGGCGCATCACCTTGTCCGCGTGCGCGAGGCAGTCGCGCGCGGAGAGTTCATCGACGACGCCGCAAATGCTGATCGTCACCGTGACCGAAAAATTCTTGTCTTCCGTTGCGATCACGATGCCTGCAATCTTCGAACGAATCTTCTCCGCCCAGAGGAACGCCTCGTTCGCAGCCGTATCCGTGAGAAGTACGCCGAAGGTTCCGTCGTCGTACCGCGCGACGACATCGTACGCGCGCACGCCCGCGCGCAGCACGGCCGCTACGCTGCGCATTGCGGCATCCACGCCTTCGTCCCCGAAGCGGACGCGCAGGTCGCCCAGGGGCGAAAGGGCGACGAGGACCATCGACAGATCGTCGCCGCTGTCGCGCGCGCGTTCGATCTCCTCATTGGTCCGCTGGAGAAAATATTTTTTTGTCCCCGCCCCCGTCTGCGGATCCGTCATCAGGTGCTCGCGCACGACCGTGCGCAGGTCGCCTGCATCGAGGGCCATGACGAGCGTCGTGCAGAGGTACTGCAGCGAGGCGATCTCCTTCTTGCCGTACGACTGTTTCGTGCGGCTGCCGAAGGTGACGGCGCCGAAGCACTTGTCGGCCGACGCCAGGGGGAGTGCAAGGAACGATCCGCTGAGCGTAAACTCCATGCCCTGTTCGTGCTCGTGAAAATAGCGGCGCGGCGCGGCCGACACATCGGGGAAATTCTGCACCCGGTTCGCGGCGATCGTGATGCCCGTGACGCTGTTCGAAAAATCGATCGCCTGTTTCGCCAGCACGAATCTGTCGTTGGCGCGGCTCCGGGCCGAGACGATGACCCACTTGCGCTGGCCTTCATCGAATAGCACGGCCGTCATCGTATCCCACGGCACGAGGTTCGATGCCTCTTCCATAAACGCGTTCACCACCGCGGAAATTCCCGGGTGTGCCGAGGCGACGGTCCGCACGCAGCGGTCCGCATCCATCGTCTTCATGTCCGACGCGAGATCGTACTTTTCCGTATAGCTCTGAAGCAGCGACGAGAGGAGCTTCGTAAAATGCGTCAGCTGCCGGAACGTTTCACTCCCGTATTCGTCGTCGGCCTTGCTGTCTATGGCGATCACGCCGATGGGCGTCACGGCGGCCGCGTCGTTCGCGTAGAACACGGGAACACAGACGAACGAATTCACACCCTGCACGGTCGTGTAATAGCGAATCACATCCCGCTCGGCACCGGCCGCGATATGGTTCAGGAGCGCGGGCGTTCCGGTGAGCGCCACGGTGCTCACGATGTCGTTACCGACGGCGATCTTCCTGTCGGGTACGAACCCATCGCTGTCCGTCACGCGGCACTCGACGACAAGATGCTGCGTCTCGCGATTGATCCAGAAGAATGCAACCGAATGGGCGAAGCAGATTTCCTTGATCACGCGCAGCGTCTTGCCAAGGAGGTAATTAAATTCGTTGTGGGGCTCCTGCCCGCGCGGATCCGCCGCGTCGGCAAAATCGGCCGCGACGTATGTATGCTCGGCCCTCTTCCTGTCGCCTTCCGGCTTCCGCACGGCCACACGCTGCGGCTCGTCGCGCGATCCGGCGGCGCCCGGCGCCAGCATCGAATGTTTCAGCGTTGCATACGCCTCGTCCTGCCGGCGCTGCTCGTCGACCTGTATGCTTCCGCCGAATCCCGCGTCGTCGAACAATAAGATTTTTTTTGTGTTCACTATGTCGTCGTCGTTCTGTGTGTGATGCGGCTCGGTCACTCGTTCAGTACCTGCGCGATGCCGTCGCACGGCGGAGACGAGCGCGCCGATACAACAGACTACGCCGATCACGATCAGCAGCCGATACCCGGTCCACAGACCTGTAAAGAAAAGGAGGACACCAATACTCACGGTCACGATCGCTTCGCGGCTCACAAGCTGCAAAGAAAAACGCTCCTCGCCGGGCGAGACTGGTGGCGGCATTGTGCGTCCTCTTCCTTGAAGAAACGGCTAAAATTGCATCTAATTTACCTATACTCCCGTTCAAAGTCAAGGATTCGTTCAGGAAAAGAAAATCGCCTTTGTTTTAGCGTCTCCTTGCGCACCATAAAAAATTTCTTTACTATAATTGTAATGATCCTAGACACTTCCCTCTCACCCTAAATCTATGTGATCGTATGAAAGCAGTCATCATGTCCGGCGGATTCGGCACCAGGCTCCGACCGCTCACCTGCAATATCCCCAAACCGATGGTATCGATGATGAACAAACCGATGATGCAGCATATCGTCGATTTGCTCAAGAAATACGGCATCACAGACATCGTTTCCACGCTTTTTTATCAACCGGATATCATCACATCCCATTTCGGAGACGGCTCTAAATACGGCGTCCGCATGCAGTACCGGAAAGCCGAGGCGGATTATGGCACGGCGGGCAGCGTGCGCAACGCGGCGGATTTCCTCGATGAACGGTTCATCATCATCTCGGGCGATGTACTGACCGATTTCGATCTGTCCAAGGCCATCGAGTTCCACGAGAAGAAAAAGGCGAAGGCCACGCTCGTCCTCACGCGCGCCAAAAATCCCCTCGCCTTCGGCGTCGTTATCACGAACAACGATGGCAAGATCACGCGCTTCCTCGAAAAACCGTCATGGGGGGAGGTCTTTTCCGACACGATCAACACGGGCATCTACATCGTCGAGCCCGACGTGCTGCAGCTCATCCCGTACCAGCAGGACTTCGATTTCAGCAAGAATCTCTTCCCGCTCATGCTCGAGCACGACATGGGGCTCTACGGATACATCGCCGACGGCTACTGGCGCGACGTGGGGAACCTGAGCGAATACCAGGAGGCACATCTCGACGCGCTCGACGATCAGGTGAATGTCGTCATCGACGGCGAACGGAACGGGGCGTCGTTCATCGGAACGAACACCGTGCTCAACACCGACCCCTCGACATTCCAGGGCAAAGTTGTCATCGGTCGGAACTGCACCGTCGGCGCGAACGTGAAGATCATCAAATCGGTGATCGGCAACGGCTGCGTCATCGAAGACGGCGCGATCATCAGGAACTCGATCATCTGGTCCAAGTGCACTATCAACAAGGGCGCCGAGCTCTCCTCCTGCGTCGTCGGCAAGGGCTGCGTGATCGGCGAAAACGCCGTGATCAACGACAACGTGTTCATCTCCGACAAGTGCACGATCGGCAAGGAGAGCAAGCTCGCCTCCAACATCAAGCTCTGGCCCGAAAAGGAAGTCGAGGACGGCGCCATCCTCACGCGAAGCCTTGTGTGGGAAGACAAATGGCTCCGCGAGCTCTTCACCGACTCGCGCATCACCGGCCTCTCCAATATTGAAATGAATCCCGAGTTCGGGGCGAAGCTCGGAGCGGCATTCGGCGCCTTCCTTGGCAAGGGAAAATCCGTGCTCACGAGCCGCGACTCGGACAATGTCTCGCGCATGATCAACCGCGCGGTGATGTGCGGCCTCATGAGCGCCGGTGTCGACGTGGCGGATCTCCGCGCCACCTCCATCCCCATCCTGCGGCAAGAACTGCGCTCGGGCAAGGACGGCGGCGGCATCCATGTGCGCAAGTCGCCCTTCGACAGGAACCTCACGGACATCATCTTCTTCGACGCCAAGGGCAAGGACCTTCCGGGCAACAAGAGCAAGTCGGTCGAACGGCTCTTCTTCGGCGAGGATTTCCCGCGCGCGAAATGGAATGAGGTCGGCGATGTGAACTTCCCCGCGCGTGCGCAGGAAAGCTACATCGAGAAGTTCCTCTCCACGATCAACACGCAGGCGATCTCGCAGGCGAAGTTCAAGCTCGTCATCGATTATTCCAACGGCATCGCCTCCACGATCTTCCCGAACATTCTCGGCTCGCTCCAGTGCCAGGTGCTCGCGCAGAACGCGTACCTCGATCCGCACAAGTTGACACGCGACGTCGACGAATTCGACGCCGCCGTGAACCAGCTCTCGCACATCGTCACCTCCCTCGGCTTCGACGTCGGATTCCTCATCGACGCCGGCAGCGAAAAGGTGTTCGTCGTGGACGAGCACGGCAAATCGGTCGACAACGACAGGCTCCTCACACTCGTCACGTTCCTCTTCCTCACGGCGTATCCGGACGTGAAGAAGATCGCCGTACCCATCACCGCCTCAGGCGAGATCGACCTCATCGCGCACGCCATGGGGGTGGAAGTGATCAAGACAAAG
>JAVBYH010000352.1 GCA_030824175.1 Bacteroidota bacterium
ACTGGGTGCCGAAGAAGCAGAACGAATTGAATCCGAAGTCCGTCAACACCGTCGTCTATGGCAGCGATTATCTGAGCAAGTATCCGCTTCCCGATTACGTGAATTCGAACGTCGTCACGGTGCGCGAAGTCGCCGACCGCGCGATACAGGCATACACGAACGACACGCTCACCAACCACAACACGGTGCAGTACTGGCCCGAGCGATACGGCGAGCGCGGCGTCTACCGCCTCCCCGTGCCCGTGCCGGCCCCCGCCATCACGATCGAGAACACCGTGCTCGGCGAGAACAGGATCATCTGGGGCTCCCAGGTGGAATCCTTTGCGTCGCCGAGGCTCCAGGGCGCGTTCGATCACTACGAGGTCTACAAGTCGTCGCATCCGCTGGGACCGTGGATAAAGCTCGTCTCCATCGGGAGGGCGGACGGACAATATTTCAGCGCGGGAAAGTACCAGTTCATCGACAAGAATTCGCGCATCGGCGATTACTTCTACTACTCGGTGCTCTCGGTGGATGCGAAGGGAAACAAGAGCGGACGGACGAACATGACGCTCCACCAGTCCTCCATAGGCGCTGCGCAGACGCTCGGCAAGGTGTTCGTCACACCGAACCCCTTCATCATCCGGTCCGGACAGAGCGGCGAGAGCGTCGGAGGCGACATCAATTCGCAGCTCCGGTTCTACAACCTGCCGCGCGTGTGCACGATCCGTGTCTTCTCGTACAGCGGTCAGCTCATCCAGACCATCGAGCACGACGCGGACAAGATCGATCAGCCGTATTTCCAGGTTACGCGCAACAATCAATTAATCGCTTCGGGCGTCTATTTCTATGTCGTCGATGCACCGGACGGCACCCGCAGTCATGGCAAGTTTGTCATCATCAACTGAGCGAATGCAGACGACTATGAAACATACATTACAATTACTCGCGGCGGCGGCTGTGCTCGCGCTGTGCATGGAGCATGCACACGCGCAGAAGGTGGGCACGAGCTCCATGCAATTTCTCAAGGTCATGCCGACGGCGCGCGCCACGGCGATGGGCGACGCATACGTGTCGCTCGCCACGGGAGCGGACGCCGTGTTCTGGAATCCGGCAGGACTGACGAAGCTCGAGAACCACGAGATCACCTCGACGCTCACCATGTGGCTCTTCGACACCAAACAGCTGGCCCTGGCCTACGGTCTGCCGATGGGTGACTGGGGAACGGCGGGCTTTCAATTCCAATACATCGACTATGGACGGATGGAGGAAACACGGGCCGATGCCGTCGATCTCATCATTCCCCCCAACGGCCAGCCGTTCTTCAACGCGGGTCTGACGGGACGCTCGTTCACGCCCTACTCGTACGTGGTCGGACTGTCGTACGCGAAGCGGTTCACAGATAAGTTCTCGGCGGCCTTCTCGGCAAAATACGCCATGGAGTCGCTCTGGAGCGACCAGGTGATCACGCTCGTGAACAAATTCACCGGCGAAGAGACGCGCTACAAGACGTACGCCGATGTTGTCCTCTTCGATTTCGGCATGCTCTATAACACCGGGTTCCGCTCGGTGCAGATCGGCGTGGGCGTGCAGAACTTCGGCGGACAGGTGAAGTTCGCCGACGTCGCCCATCCGGCCCCGCTCGGTTTCCGTCTCGGCGTTTCCGGAAACCTCTTCGGCGCGGAAGGCCTGTTCTTCCAGGATAAGATGAACCGCCTCACCATTGCGTACGACCTCTTCCAGCCCAACGACTATCGCCAGCAGATGCATGCGGGCGCGGAATACTCCTTCTCCGAGATCGTCGCGCTCCGCGCGGGATACAAGATCGATTACGACAGCGAGGGACTCACATTCGGCGCCGGCGTTCGCACGGATATCTCCGGCGCTCCCATCACGGTCGACTACAGCTACGGTAAAATGAGTGAATTCTTGAATACTGTGCATCGCATCAGCTTAGGAGTGCAATTTCGATGAAATCGAGTCTCGGAAAAAAAATAGAACTCACGATCATTGCCGCACTTCTTGGCTGCGCATCCGTCGTCACGGCACAGCCCGCGGCGAGTCCGCTCGACATACAGGGCCTCGACCAATTCTCGTTCACCGGAGTCCGCTCGCGCGCCATGGGCGGAACGAGCGCCGCGAACGCGATCGACGCATCGGCTCTCTTCACAAATCCGGCGGCCCTCTCGCGCATCTCGGCGTTCGAAGTGCGGGCGGGCGGCATGGTCATGTCGGCGAACCGCGAGCAGACACAGCAGTGGGTGCCGATGAGGCCCGTTCCCGGTTTGAGTGTCCTGTTCGAGGGACTCACCGGCTCTGTGAAGGTCCCGGACAGTCTTGGTCTTCCTCTCGGCCCCTGGTCGACGCTGCAGCAGCCGTATGACGATATTCGGCCGAATTGGACACGGAATTCCACGCGCACGCAGCCGCTGTCCTTCGCCGCGGCTATGCCCCTAAGTATCGGGGGGATGGAGATCGCCGCCGGCATCGGCGCGGCGCAGATGATCGATCTGGATCAGTACTATCAGAACAACAATGCGATGACGCCGTACCTCGGCCAGCAGCGGCCCGATCCGCAGCTCATCACGAACAGGAACGATACGCTCCATGTGAAGTGGTACCAGTATACGCGATCGCGCGAAGGTTCCGTCTACGGCATCACTCCCGGCGTGTCGGCCGTGGTGCTTCCGGGCCTCCGCGTCGGCGCATCGGTCGCTTTTCTCACCGGCTCGTCCGATGACGAGGAACGCCGCGTTGAGCGCGGACACCTCAACATCGCCGTCTCCAACGCGGTCGCTTCCAACTTCATGCTCGACACCGTCTATTACAGGCAAGCGAAGACGGGCACCTCGAGCTACAGCGGGCAGATCGTCACCCTCGGTCTCCACTTCCAACAGAAGCATTACAGCATCGGCATCAGCGTGAAACCGTCGATGACGCTCACGCGCACATGGGACCGGGTGGTCTCGAGCATCGATTCGACGCGGAAATCATTCCCATTCCGGATCGACAGCGCCTCGGCGCGCACGTACAGCCAGAGCGGCACCGATGAGCTGAAATATCCCCTGTCGTACACACTGGGGATCGTGGTGATGCCGACGGACCGATGGACGATCGCGTTCGACTATGACGTGCGGAATCTCGCAGACGCGATCCTGACCTCGTCCACCGGTACGACGACGCATCCGTGGGTGAGCAAGAAAGCCGCGCTGCGCATCGGCGCTGAATACCGCGCCGACGACATGCTCGCCCTTCGCGGCGGTTATCGCGAGGACATGCAGGCGTTCTCGCCCGACGGCGCGGCGATCAGCGACGAGCCGGCTCGCGGCGGCATCTATTCCTTCGGCGCCGGCGTCACGCTCGGGAACATCCTCGTCGATGTCGCATACGAATATTCGCTGCTCAAGTATCACGACATCTACCAGTCGAATGTCAACTATAACATGCGGGAACAGCATCAGTTCATGATGGACGTCGCGTACCGCTTCTAACAGAAGGGCCGTTGTGCATACGCCCATTCAGTATCATCATTGTTTGTGAGGAACCGTATGAAGAAAATTATCTCCCTGAGTCTTGTCCTGTCCGCGGCGCTGCTGCTCGCGGCCTGCAGCGAGGACCTCGATCCGCTGGCCCCCGGCTCGACGGACGGAAAATATTCGCTGGGCGTGAAGGCGCTCGTCCCCCTGGCGGTCGGGAATACGTGGACGTACAGCGTGGTTCTCTACACTCAGGCCGGCGTCGAGCGGATGCGGTACACGTACACGCTCGCGGTGCTCGACACGATCACGGCGGACACAAGCCTCGTGCCGCTGGTGCCTCCGCAGACGAACAGGAAACATCTGAAGCGCGAAGCGCTCGTCTGGTATCTGCTGGAGGGAGAGATGGGTGCCCGGATGTGCTGGCAGGTGGACAGCGTCGAAAATCTCCGCGTGCGAAGCGCGAACGACGCGCGCTTCTTCGAACAGACGGCGTTCAATTTCAGGGCAATGCTCGGCGACGCGACGGTGAAGCGCTACGTCGGCGGCGATACGATCGTCTGGGCCTCCGGCGACCGCATCGTGTCCGGGGCGGACTCGGTGCGCTCCACGCTCGTCTCGAAGGGCGTCGACACGCTCAGGACGACGCTCGGGTCGGCGCCGTATTTCACATACAGGCAGTCGTACGCCCTTCGCACGGATTATACCGACTATTATTTCAAGCCGGGATTCGGGATCTTCCTTATCGAAAAATTCGAGCGAACCGCCGGCGGCACGATGGTCCGCGTGCGGCGCGACGAATTGACGTCGTACTATTTCAAATAAGCGTTCGCCCGATCGGCCGTGTCGCAGATATTCACGTTCACCTGGACAACTATCATGAAACGATTACACATACAGTTCCTCCTCGCACTCCTCATCGTCGCTCCCGCGGCAGCTCAGGATGGCATGTCGCTCGAGGTCACCCTGGGCAGCGGCTATGTGATGCCGTCCTCACCCATGACCTTCGCAAACTATTGGAACATGGAGTACGGGGGCGTGCTCGGTGCCGGCATGAAGATCTCTCCCTCCGTCACGCTTCACGGGTCGCTCGAGTACTACCGGTTCGCACTCGACGAGGCCGGCGTGGCAGAAAGTTACGACACGCGCTACATGCGCGACATCTGGGCGTTCAACGATGTGTCGCTGAAGCCCTCCGGGGAGGCAAGCTCCGTCATCGCCGCGTCGGCTAATGTGCGTGTGGCTCCGTCGGGATTGACGGGTATCGTATCCCCGTATCTGACCGCAGGCATCGGCGTCATGCATTTCTCGCTCGGCGAAATTTCGGCGCCTGTTACAAGCGTGCTCTCGATCAACGGTTCGGAGATCGCGATGACGGCCAACCAGAAGATCACCGGGGGAAAGGAAACGTCCCCCTTCTTCCAGGGCGGCATCGGACTCGACATCCATCTGTCGGCCGCGATGACGGCGTTCATCGAGGCGCGCTATGCCCACGGATTCTCGAAGGGCCTCGGCACTTCGTATGTGCCCCTGACAGCCGGGATAAAATTCGGCTTGTGACATGGCTGTACCTCGATCGCGAGCGTCATCAGGCTCGACCTGCGCGGCCCGTTGACACAGACCGTTCACATTCAACAACACAAAAAATAATCCCATGAAGCCGCTCTTCCGAATCGTTCTTCACGTGTCCCTGGTTCTCTCGCCGTTGCAGCTTCGTGCCGCCGAGTACCGTGTAGCGTCCGCAGCCGAGATCACCTCGGCGCTGCGCACCGTGCAGCCTGGCGATACGCTGACGATGAAGAACGGAACCTGGACGAATGTGACGATCCTTTATTCCGCGTTCGGCAGGGCGTCGGCTCCCATTCTTCTTCGTGCGGAATCGTACGGCGGCGTCGTCATCACCGGCGCATCGAACCTCCGCATCTCCGGCAGGCATCTCATTGTCGACGGATTGCTTTTTAAAAACGGGACGACCGCATCGGGCGACGTGATCGAATTCCGCGGGTCGAACGGCGAAAGCGATTCTTGCCGCCTGACGAACTGTTCCGTCATCGACTTCAATCCGGCGGACTCGACGAAGGATTACAAATGGGTGTCCCTGTACGGCACACGCAACCGGGTCGATCACTGCTACCTGCGCGGGAAGAAACACTCGGGCACGACGCTCGTCGTCTGGCTCTCGGCGAAGCCGAACTACCACCGCATCGACCACAACTACTTCTCGTTCAGGCCCGTGCTCTACGGCTGGAACGGCGGCGAGACGATCCGCATCGGAACGAGCGACTGGTCGATGTACGATTCGTTCACAATGGTGGAAGACAACCTCTTCGAGGAATGCAACGGCGAAATAGAGACGATCTCGAACAAGTCGTGCGGCAACGTCTATCGTCGCAACACATTTCTTGGCTGTCAGGGCACGCTCACGCTGCGTCATGGGAACCGTGCCGTTGTCGAAGGGAATTATTTTGACGGCAGGAATGCCGTCAACTCCGGCGGCATCCGCATCATCGGCGAGGATCACAAGGTGTTCAACAATTACATCACACGCACCGCCGGCACGAGTTTTAAGTCCGCGTTGACGATCATGAACGGCGTGCCGAACTCGCCGCTGAACCGGTACTTCCAGGTGAAGCGCGCGATCGTGGCGTTCAACACGTTCGTCGACAACCGGTCGACGTTCATCATCGGCGCCGGGAAGGATTCGGAATTGTCGCTCGCGCCGGACAGCTGCGTGATCGCGAACAACCTCGTCTCGACAACGACGGCTCCCATGGTCACACTCGGCGACACGCCGACTCGTCACACGTGGCAGGGGAACATCATGTACGGCGCCGCACTCGGCATCGCGCCGACATCGGGCATATCGAATGTGAATCCGCAGCTTGCGCTCGCGGCGGACGGAGTGCGGCGTCCCGGACAGGCGAGTCCCGCTGTCAACGCCGGGCAGGGAAGCTATCCCTTTGTGTCCTCGGATATGGACGGCCAGGCGCGCGACGCGATGCCGGATGTCGGGGCGGACGAAATAGCGCAGGGCGCCGTTGTGTACCGTCCGCTGACGCCGGCTGACGTCGGGCCGCCGAAAGCGATGATTGTTTCGCATGCGATCGAAACGGGACACGGAACGCGGACGGCCCGGACATCATCGCTCGGTGTGAACTATCCGAATCCCTTCAATCCCTCCACGACGATCACGTACGCGATCGCCGAAGGAACAAGCGACAGCGCGTCGCTGCGCGTTTACGATGTGCTGGGACGCGAGGTGGCGGTGCTTGTGAACGAACAGAAGCCGGCTGGTTCGTATAGCGTGCAATGGAACGCGGCCGGATGTGTCGGCGGCTGCTATTACGCCCGGCTTGAAACCGCCGGCCGGACCCACACGCAAAAATTATTGCTGTTGAAATAAAAGCGGACGAAATATCATTTCGCCCTACAGTGCACACTCAATTGGATGCCCGATGAAAAAGATCGTAAGCGTGTTTCTTCTCTCTCTGCTCATTCCCGCGTCGGGCGCCGCGGCGGTTCGTCTCGCGTCCGTGTTCGGCGACAGGATGGTGCTTCAGCGCAATGTCCGTGTTCCGGTGTGGGGCACGGGACAGAAGGGCGAGAAGATCACCGTCATGATCGCCGGCCAGACGAAGGCCGCGGTCGCCGATGATGCGGGGAAGTGGATGGTGCACCTGGATCCGATGAAGGAAGGCGGACCGCATGTGCTCGCCGCCGCCGGACGGGATACGGTACGCATCGCCGATATTCTTGTCGGAGAAGTGTGGCTCTGCTCCGGGCAGTCGAACATGGCGCTCGCCGTCGAGAAGGCGGCAAACGCCGAGAAGGAGATTGCATCTGCCGACTATCCTGCGATCCGTCTGTTCACTGTAAAGCGGACGGTGGCGGACACACCGGAACAGTCGTGTTCCGGTGAATGGCTCGTATGCGACTCGTCGTCTGTGCGGTCGTTTTCGGCCGCGGCGTACTTCTTCGGGCGCACACTCCACCGCGACCTTCGCGTGCCCGTGGGACTCGTCCACTCGGCGTACGGCGGAACGCCGGCCGAGGCATGGATGTCCGCACATGCGCTCGATGCGGACACGGCATTCGGTTCGATCCGGGAGCGCTGGAAAGAAAATCTCCTCGACTATCCCGCAAAGAAAAAACAGTTCGACGCGGTGCGCGACAGCCTGACGAAACAGTGGAACGAGGCATCGGAGAGGGCCGTGCGCGAAGGCAAGGCGGCGCCGGCGCGTCCGCAGGAGCCGTTGGGACCGGGCAACCGCTCGACGCCGTCGGGGTTATACAATGGCATGATCGCGCCCATCGTGCCGTTCGCGTTCAAGGGAGTCATTTGGTACCAGGGCGAAGCGAATGCCGGCAGGGCGCTGCAGTACCGGCGGCTTTTCCCCGCGTTGATACGGGACTGGAGAACGCAATGGAACGAGGACCTGCCGTTTTATTATGTGCAGCTGCCGAATCTCGACCGCCAACCCGAGCCGTCGAAGAGCGGCTGGGCCGAACTCCGCGAGGCGCAGCTCATGACGCTCGCCCTGCCCGGCACGGCGATGGCGGTGACGATCGATATCGGCGATCCGACGAACCTGCATCCGCAGAACAAACAGGATGTCGGCGTGCGTCTCGCGCTGCTTGCCGAGGGACTCTTGTACGGGATAGCGAAGAAGGAATGCCAGTCACCAATCTACCGGTCGTCGGCGATCGAAGGAAGCCGCGTACGTATCCGCTTTGCGAACGCAGCGGGACTGCATGCACGGGAGACGAAGGATGCGAAGAACGGGACGACGATGTCCGGGGCCTCCCCCGCCGTGACGGGGTTTGCGATCGCCGGAGCCGATAAGGTATTCGTTCCGGCGCAGGCAGCGATCGACGGCGGCGACGCGATCGTCTGGAGCGACGAGGTGAAAACGCCCGTGAGCGTGCGCTACGCCTGGGCCGACAATCCGTCGTGCAATCTCGTGAATGAATCGGGCCTGCCCGCGTCGCCGTTCCGTACGGACGAGTGGACGTCGGTGACACTGAAACAAACAAGCGGCGCCGCCGGTACTCGCGCAACGGCGAACACACCGGAAGCATCCGCCGCCGGGCTTCGCACGTTCATCCGCGATCCCCGTGAACTCGAACGGGTGCGCGCGTCCATGCGGAGCGGTTCGAATGACTATCAAGCGATTGTGAAGGCGCTGCGCAGAGAAGCCGAGAAGGCGCTTACAGTACGGCCGGTTTCCGTCATGCAGAAGGAGATGGTGCCTCCGAGCGGCAGCAAGCACGACTACATGAGCATGGGAAAATACTGGTGGCCCGACCCCGCGAAGAAGGATGGACTCCCGTACATCCGCCGCGACGGCGAGATAAATCCTGAAAGCAAAAAATTGCCCGACCACGATCTGCTTGCCGCAATGATCAAGACCGTCAGCACGCTGTCGTACGCGTCGTACTATCTCGGCGGCGAGCAGTACGCGGATCGCGCCGCGCTGCTCGTGCGGACGTGGTTTCTCGACACCTCGACGCGCATGAACCCCAACCTCGCATACGCCCAGGCGGTTCCGGGCATCGATGAGGTGCGCGGGTACGGGATCATCGATGCCCACGCATTGTGCGAGCTCATCGACGCACTCGGCCTGCTCGCCGAATCTCCGTCGTTCACCCCTGCCGACCGCAGCGGAGTCAAGCGATGGTTCACGGAGTATCTTCGATGGCTCCGCGAGAGCAGGGACGGGATGAAGGAAGCGGGAGCCCCGAATAACCACGGCACCTGGTATGACGTTCAGGTTGCATCCATCGCCATGTACGTGGGCGATGCCGGCCTGGCGCGCGCGGTGCTGGCGGACAGCCGCCTGCGCCGCATCGCCTCGCAGATCGAACCGGATGGCACTCAGCCCAGGGAGCTGGCGCGCACGCGTTCGCTCGGCTATACGCTCATGAATCTGAAAGCGTTTACGACGCTTGCATTATTGGGAGAACGGGCGGGAGTGGACCTCTGGCACTATGAAACAACGGACGGCCGGAGTATTCGCAAGGCGTTCGATTACATGCTGCCATACATCCGTGGCGAAAAAAAATGGGAACGGCAGCAGATCGGGGAGGCGAAATGGAGCGACCTGTATTTGCCGCTCCTCGATGCATCGCGTGCATTCAACGATCCCGTGTATACAGAGGCGGCGTCGAAGCTGCCGGATGCAGCAAAACTATCACAGTATTCACGTTTGTTCACCACTATCCATCCATAATGCCTGGAGGTTTGTATGAAACATGTTACCGCAATTGTTCTGTCCATGCTGTTGCTGCTCTCGCTGTGCGCTTCGCCATCATCTGCTGCCGATGTGAAATCAGCTGGTGTGAAAGGTCTCTGGAGCGCCGGCACGACGTGGGTCGGCGGTGCGGTTCCCGGGGCCGCAGACAAGGTGACAATCGCCGACGGCGACACCGTCACGTACGACATGGGCATGGCGCTCAACACGACGATCGCCGGACTGACGGTGGGAGAGGGCGTCTCGGGCGTGCTCCAGACATCGAAAGTCGACTCGACGAAGCTCATCATCAACGGGGACCTGCTTATCAAGGCGGGCGCCACATTCAGGGCGCAATCCAATACAATGACGGGCGTGCAGGGCAACCAGATGCTCATCGTCATGACGGGCGACCTCACATTCGTCGGAAAACTGTTCGACACGAGAACCGGATCCTCCGGCTCGACGCTCGGCGTCATCAACTTCGAATTCGTCGGATCCACAAACACGACGATCACGACGACACCGGACGTTGCAGGATTAGCGGTGGTCAACTACGAGTTCAACGGCATCACGATAAACAAATCGGGGAATGCACGCGTCACGCTGGCGTCGGACATCTATTGCACGGGCGGCTCGTCTTCCGCGCCGTACCTGTCCGCGATCCTCAGGATGCTGCGGGGAAAAATATACACAGGCACATTCGCATTCATCACGACGACGACGACCGGCGCGAACATACACGGGTATTCCGATTCGTGCTACGTGATCGGCGCGATGGGGCGCGGCATGTCGAGCGTCGGCACGACGCGTGAATTTCCCGTCGGCGACTCACGCGGATACCGTCCCGTGAAGATCCGGTCCGTTTCCGCGTTGGCGGGCACGGGCTGCTGGGTCGAGGTGCGTACTGTCGAAGCCAATGCGAACACAGGCACGAGCGTGCTGACCGGCAATGTGGACAAGGTCGCGGCAGGGCGGTACTACAAAGTGGACTTCCGCAAGGGCACGCAGGCAACGGCGAACCTGAGCGTTCCCTGGTTCAGCATCGGCTATGGATTGAACGACGGAGTGGCGAATGCAAGCGCGAATCTCCGTACTGCGTATTCGGTGGACGGCCGGGCGAACTGGATCGGTCTCGGCCCCACGGCGATCCCATACACGACATCGCTCGTGGACAGTCTTCCCCGGTTCATCCAATCGGATTCGCTCAAGACGGCTGTGGTGCTGGCCGACGCGGGGGCGTCTATGTACCTCGCCCTTGCGCGTGCAACCGGAACAACGGATAATTCGCTCGTCATCCCGGCCACATCGGTAGAGCAGACATCCTCAGCCGTTCCCGCGACATTCGCGCTCGGCCAGAACTATCCGAACCCGTTCAATCCCTCCACCGCAATCACGTATTCATTGCCGGCCGCGGGCAGGGTGACGCTGACCGTCTACACGATGCTCGGCCAGCGTGTGGCGACGCTCGTTAACACGGTGCAGAATGCCGGCACGTATACGGCATCGTTCGACGCGTCGCGGCTTGCAAGCGGCATGTACCTCTACCGCATCGAAGCCGGATCCTTCTCGTCAGTGAAGAAAATGATGCTCATGAAATAACACGTTCCACCAACGGGCTGCCCCGCAACGGGCAGCCCGTTGATTTTTTTAATGCCTCCATGCGTATTCCGAAGGAACGATCATAGTGCCGAACATTCGATGGTATCTCTCTTTATTTGTATTC
>JAVBYH010000380.1 GCA_030824175.1 Bacteroidota bacterium
CGTATCTTCAGGATGCGGGATATGAAACGGAAATTGCCGTGAACGGTGTGGAGGCGCTCGAGAAGGCGAAGCTCTGGAAGCCGGATGTGATCACGCTGGACATCCTCCTGCCCGTGAAGGACGGCTGGCAGGTGTTGCGCGAACTGAAGGAGCATCCGCTCTGCCGAGAAATCCCCGTCATCATCATCTCGATGGTCGACGAGCGCAACGTCGGATTCAGCCTCGGGGCCGCGGAATATTTTGTGAAGCCGGTGCAGAAGGATTCGCTGCTCCATGCCCTGAAGCGTGTTGCGGAGAGGCACCCGAACGTCGCCAATGCGGCGAAGATTCTCGTCATCGACGACGATCACGCGGCCACCGATCTCGTTCAGGTCATCCTCGAGGCGGAGGGCTGCACGGTGCTGAAGGCCAACAACGGCCGCGACGGTCTCGCTTTGGCCGAGAGTCAGCGTCCGGATCTCATTTTGCTCGACCTTGTCATGCCCGAGCTCTCCGGATTCAACGTCGCATACCAGCTGAAGCACAACCTCGCGACGTACACGATCCCCGTGATGATCATGACGTCCATGGAGATCGACGACGAAACGCGGCGCCAGCTCGACGGCTTCGTCGTCGGACTGATGAAAAAATCAGGATTCACGAAACGCGACCTGCTCAACGAGATCGCCGCGATCAACAACCATCAACTAAAATAACCACGCGTTGTTCCTTACCCCCGAAGGGGGTTACAGATATTATGAATGAAATCATTTTCATCGTCCTGGCCGTCATCGTCGTCACGCTCGTCGTCAAGATCGGGTTGAAGATGCTGAAATGGGGGATCATCGCGCTGGCGCTGTATCTCGCGTGGTGGTTCCTCGTCCACTGACCACGCGTCACTCGTAGCGCAGCGACTCCACCGGGTCGACGCTTGCCGCCTTGCGGGCGGGGAAGAAGCCCGCGAGGAATCCGATGAGGGTCAGGATGCCGGTGGTCATGAGCATCGTCACCCCCGAGAGCACCGGCTTTCCCAGGAACTGCATCGCTCCCTCTTCGGACGGTATCATGAGCACAAGCGATACTACCCCCCATGAGAACAATAATCCTGCGCCTCCGCCGATGAATGCCAGCAGCAGCGCCTCGAAGATGAACTGCGCGAGGATGTAGCTGCGCCGGGCGCCGAGCGCCATCTTGATGCCGATCTCCCGCGTGCGCTCCTTCACCACCACATACATGATGTTCGCCACACCCACCCCGGCGATGAGGAGCGTCAGGAACCCGATCGCAAAAAGGAACATCGATACACCGAACCCGATCTTGCGGCTCATCTTCTCCGCCTCGAGAAAATCCCACACCCGGATCGCACGCTCGTCCTCCGGATCGAACCGGTATTTCCGACCCAGCACGCGGTTGATCTCGCTCTTCACGCGGTCCTGCGCCGCGGGATCGTTCGGACGGATGACGATCGAATTCACATGGTCCCGTCCGTACGTCGTGCGGAACGTCGTGTACGGAATGATCGCCCGCCAGATGTCGGGACCGTTGTTCATGGAGGTCTGGAGCTTTTTCTGGAGGATGCCGGCGACGACGAACGGGATGTCGTCCACAAGGACGGTCTTCCCGATGGGATCGACCGTGCCGAAGACCTCGCTGGCGATCCTCGGACCGAGAATGAGCGTCCGGCGCTGTTCGGCGATATCCTTCTCGTTGAGGAAGCGGCCGTTCGCCGCGGGGTACATCGTGCGCATCACGTCGAAATTCGGATTGACGCCTTCGCACTCGGTGGATTTCACCGTCGCTCCGTACCGGAGTGCGACGCCTTTTCGGTACTGGGGGCTGATCATCTCGATCTCGGGTATCGCCCTGCGCAGAAGGTCAGCGTCCTCTTCCGTCAGGTCGATCGATCGTCCCTTCGGCAGTCCCTCGAACGTCTTTCCCGTTTCGCCACCGTAGACGACGATGATGCGGTTGCCCGCGTTCATGAGTCCCTTGAGCATCTGCGTGCCCAGGCCCTCGCCGAAGGAGAGGAGGAGGATGACGGAGATGGTGCCCCAGGTGATCGCGCCGAGCGTGAGGAGCGCGCGCGTACGGTGCGATCGCATGTCGTGCAGGAATTCCTTGAAGAGTTCTATCCACATAGTTCAGTCCGATATATTTTTTTGTAGGGCGAAATGATATTTCGCCCCGCCGAACGATCGTACGATAGTAGACCGGGGCGAAACGCCGTTTCGCCCTACACGCGCAGGCATTCGATGACGTCGAGATTCGCGGCGCGCCGCGCCGGCAGCAGTCCCGCGGCGAGGCCGATCGTCGTGAGCACTCCCATGGCGATGAACGCCACCTCGAAGGAGAATTCGGGGATACCGACGTACTCCTTGATGGGAATCATTTGGAGCACCTGGATGATCGCGAAGGCGATCGTGAATCCGATGACCGAGCCGATGCCCATGATGAAGAACGTTTCGGTGAAGAACTGCCACATGATCGTCGAGCGGCGCGCGCCGACGGCGCGTTTGATGCCGATCTCCTTGATGCGCTCCTGGACGACGACGAACATGATGTTGGCGACGCCGATGCCGCCCACACCGAGCGTGAACCCTCCGATGATGCCGAGGAAAATATTGAGAGCGAGGAAGAAGCTCACCGAGAACTTGTCGAACTCGGCCGTATCCCATATGAACACCGCGTCCTTATCCGTCGGATCGAACTTGTATTTCGCCGCAAGCGCCTCCCGCACGTGCGTGCCGGCCTCCTCCGACTGCATGGGATCCTTCGGCCGGAAGATGATATTGCTCAGATACGTCACGCCGAAGAGCGCGGAAAAGGTGGAGGCGGGGATGAATATCCGGTCCTGGTCGCGCGAATTGTATGACGACGGCTGTGTTTTTTTCATCATCACGCCGATCACCGTGAACGGCGTCGACCCGACGAGGATCGTTCGCCCGACCGCATCGGTCTGTCCGAAGAGAAACTCCTTCACCTTGTTCCCGATGACGACGACGCGGCGCCGCTGTGCGACGTCGTTGTCGTTGATGAACCGTCCGCCCGCCTCGGGGATGATGTTGCGCATGTCGCCATAGATGGGAATGATGCCCGTGACAACGGGGCTGAGAATGTTCTCGCCGACGCGCACCGGGAGCTGGCCGTTGTTCATGTACTCCGGGCTGATCTCCCTGATTTCGGGCAGCCGCGCACTGAGATAGGTGACATCCTCTTCGGTGAAGTTCATGCCGCGGCCCGTACCGAATCCGGCGAACGCCTTGGCCGTCCGTCCGGGGAACATGATCGAGATGCTCTCGCCGAGTCCGTGCATGTTGGCCGATGTCTGCTTCTTGAAGCCCATGCCGAAAGCGACGAGCACGATGAGTGCAACGGTGCCCCAGACGATGCCGAATGTCGTCAGGAAGACGCGCAGCTTCTGCGCCCGCAGGTCGGCCGTAAATTCGGCGATGATTGAAAAGAGTGTATGCATAATGGTCCGGGCTTAGTCGATCTTCTTCACGGGCTTCTCGTAGACCTCCTCATTTTCCTTCAGGCCGGAGATGACCTCGACGTTCATCGCGTCGCTCAGTCCGGTCTTGATCGAGCGCTCCTCCTCCTTGCCGGGGCCGAGCGCGAGTTTCACGAACGCCGAATCGTTGCGGAATGTGACCACGCGTTCGGGGAGCGTCAGGACGTTCGTTTTTTTCTGGATGATGATGCTCGCGTTGGCCGAGTAGCCGGCGCGCAGCGTCGAATTCTTTCCGCGCGGCACGATGATCTCGATGGGGAACACCGTGGTGTTCTCCTTCTTCACCGCCTTGAGCGAGATCTTCTGAAGCACGCCGTGTACGGTATCCGTGGGCAGCGCGCCGATCTTGATCTCCGTGGCCATGCCTTCCACGAGCTTGCCGACGTCGATCTCGTCCACCGTGCCCTTGAAGATGAGGCGCTGCATGTTCGCCATCTTCATCAGCACCGTGCCTTCCTGGTACGAACTCAGGGGCGTCACCGGATCGCCGACCTCGACCGCCTTGCTGAGCACATACCCGTCGATCGGCGCCTTGATGATGGATTCGATGTGCGTCGTGCCGATCGTGATGCGCCCGCTTTCAAGCAGCGCGAGCTTCTCCTTCGCGATCTTCAGATGCAGCTCGGCCTCCTGCGACCGGCGCTGCATGTCCTCGTACTCCTTGTCGGAGATGAGCTGCTTCTTGTAGAGCGATTCCTGGCGCGCCTTGTCCTTGGCCACATTCTCGACCTGCACCTCGATGAGCTGCACCTGGCGTTTCGCGTCCGCGACCTCGATCGGCGTCGGATCGGGTTTCACCTCGAGCAGCGGCTGGCCCGCCTTCACGTACGTGCCCGCGTCGGCGAAGATCTTGCTCACGACGCCGGAAATCTTGGACTTGATGGAGATCTCGTTCTCCGGCTCGATCGTCCCGATGGCGAGCGCCTTGTCGACGATCGTGGCGCGCGTCACCTTCACCTTCGGCAGTTCCTCGGGCTTCGCGCCGGATTTCGAGAACAGGAAAAATGCCGCCGCGGCAAGGGGAATGACGATGACGGATGAGATGATGATCTTCTTTTTCATGAGGGATCCTCGTTGGGGGAGTAGTGGATGTTCTGTTTGGTCATACGCACGAGACGTGCAAAATGTTGCACGGACAAAATGGTGTGAATTCACGGGCGCGATCCGTGTCCGGAGGGCGCACGGCATCTTGATTTCGAAGTTACTTTATAGTACATTTATTGTATACAATTTTAACCGCCACCGATCGCACACATCGCCGGACGGTCCTTCAGGAATCCGGCGTTCAATCCAAAGCTATCTTCAGGAGTTTTTCATGAGCACCATCACGGTCGTACTGCCGTTCAGCGCCGAACCATATTTCGAACAGACACTCCACACCCTGGCCTCGGAGGCCTCCGTCAGGAAGATCATCGTCGCACACGACGGGTCGTTCGCCGGCACATTCCCGAAGGCCGAAGGCATGAAGGTCGACTCCATGACCTCGGGAAAAACGCTCAACGCCGTCGCGGCAAAGCTCTCCACGACGTTCCTCCTGTTCATCACGCAGGCGCAGGAGATGGTGTTCGGGCAGCGGGCGATCGCCCGCTTCGTCGACATCGCGACGCAGACGAAGGCCGGCATGGTGTATGCCGACTATTACGACATCAAGAACGGCAGCCGTGCGGAGCATCCGGTGAACGACTACCAATTCGGCAGCATTCGCGACAATTTCGAGTTCGGTGCCGTGCTGCTGTTCTCTCGCACGGCCGTGAAGAAGGCGCTCGCGAAATTCGGCAAGATCGATAAGGTGGAACGCGCCGGTCTGTACGATCTCCGCCTCAAGGTATCGATCGTCGCGCCGCTCTTCCACATCCAGGAATACCTCTATACGAAGGTCGAATCCGATCTCCGCAAAAGCGGCGACAAGATGTTCGATTATGTCGATCCGCGAAACCAGTTCGTGCAGAAGGAAATGGAAGCCGTCGCCACGAAGCATCTCAAGAACATCGGCGCCTATCTGAAGCCGAAATTCGCGAAGGCCCCGAAGGCCGCCGGCACGTTCCCCGTCGAGGCGAGCGTCGTCATCCCCGTGCGCAACCGCGAGAAGACGGTGGGCGACGCGGTGAAAAGCGTCCTCACGCAAAAGACGAATTTCCCGTTCAACATCATCGTCGTCGACAACCATTCCACAGACCGGACCACGGAGATCCTCGCCGGGCTCGCCCAGGAGGACGCGCGCGTCAAGCACATCATCCCCGAACGCACGGACCTCGCTATCGGCGGCTGCTGGAACGAAGCGGTGATGAGCGACGCATGCGGACGCTATGCGATCCAGCTCGATTCGGACGATCTCTATATTGACAACGACACCGTGCAGAAAGTCGTCGACACGTTCCGTGCCGGCGGGTATGCGATGGTCATCGGCTCGTACAAACTCGTCGATGCGAACCTCGAGGAGCTCCCGCCGGGACTCATCGATCACAAGGAATGGACGCCGGACAACGGCCGCAACAACGCGCTCCGCATCAACGGCCTCGGCGCACCGCGCGCGTTCAACACCGCGCTCCTGCGCGAGATCGGCCTCCCGAACGTCAGCTACGGCGAGGATTATGCCGTGGCGCTCCGCCTCTCGCGCCAATACCAGATCGGCCGCATCTACACGCCGCTCTACCTCTGCCGCCGGTGGGAGGGCAACACCGACGCCGCACTGCCGATCGAGAAGATCAACCGCAACGACTGGTACAAGGATAAGATCCGGACGATCGAACTCATGGCGCGGCAGATTGCCGCCAAAAAATTATGACCAACATGAACGATCCTCGTCATACGTAATGCGGAGGGATGCATGAGCCCGTGGCGCACGCATCCCTCTTTTGTTTTTTTTTGTAGGGCGAAATGATATTTCGCCCAGCCGTTGTTTGTTTTGCTTTTTGTAGGGCGAGATTCATCTCGCCCATGTCTTTCACGAAAGGATTCGCCGTGACATACCGCGAGTGGACCGATACTGATTTCGCCCCCGTGCAGCATGTGCTGCTTGCGACGTGGCTCGACGCGTACGCGTCGTTCATTCCCGAGACGGACATCCGCGCGTATTTCGCCGCGACATATTCAGTCGAAAAACTCACGGCACTCCTGCTCTCGCCGACCTCGAAGGGGTATGTGGCGGACGAGAACGGCGAGATCGTCGGTTTCGAACGCCTCCAGTACGACGAGAAGGAAAACAGGCTGTACGTCGCGTCCGTCTACGTGCTTCCCGGGCAGCAGGGCAAGGGGATCGGCCGGCATCTGCTCGGTCTCGCCGAGGAGGAGGCCCGCCGATTGCACCTCGACCGCATCTGGCTCGGCGTCATGACGCAGAACACACCCTCCGTGGAATGGTATAGGAAGATCGGCTTCGTCTTCCCCATGGAGGAGCCGTTCACGATGGGAGGTACCGTCGTCCGGCATCTCATCGGCTATAAATTACTCGCATAACATCCAACGAAAGTATTTCCAGCATGCTCGACACCATCATCTTTGAACGCTACGACGATTCACAATCGCTCACGGAACAATCGCTCCGCCTCCTCGACCAGCAGCAGAAGACCTGGCCTCAGCTCATCGACGGCTATGCGGCCTTCGCCGGCGTCCGCCAGAAGCACATCTCCTGCAGCGGATTCGGCGTCACGCTCCAGTGCAATCCGAGACGCATCGTCTCCTCCGGGGCGAAGATCGACCCGAAATCGATCCGCGAACGCAAGTGCTTCCTCTCCATCGAGAACCTTCCGCCCGAACAGCGCGGTATCCTTTATCGTGACCGCTTTCTTGTGCTCTGCAATCCGGCACCCATCGTAGACAGGCACCTCACGATCTCGCACATCGACCATGTTCCCCAGGCAGTCGAGGAATATTTCGGCACAATGCTCCTGCTTGCGAAGGATTTCTCTCCGGCATTCACGATCTTCTACAACGGCCCCCGCTGCGGCGCATCGGCCCCCGATCATATGCATTTTCAGGCGTGTCCCGCGGGCGTCATACCCGTGGAACTCGATGCGGCCTCCGGACAGCGGCGCGTACCTGAGCGGACGATCGACGGCGTTCAGATCCTGACGCTGAAAAATTTCGGCCGCGAGGCGATCCTCCTCGAGGGAACGGAAGCAGACCGGCTCGAATCAGTGTTCCACCGTCTCATGGCGTCCATGAAAAAAGAGGAGAAGACGACACAGGAGCCGAAGGTGAATGTCATCTGTTCCTCCGCCGGCGATGCGTGGCGCATCATCGTCTTCCCGCGCGCGAAACACAGACCCGACGCGTATTTCAGGGAAGGCGACGAGCAGGTCATGATCAGCCCGGCGTCCATCGACATTGGCGGCCTCCCGGTTACGCCCATGGAACGCGATTTCGACAGGGTCGACGCCGCGATGATCGAACAGATCTATTCAGAGGTCTCGCTCACGCGCGACGAGGTGGAGCGCATCATCAGCGCGATGTAACGCGATCTGTAAAATTGTTTTTATGTAAGGCGAGATTCATCTCGCCCATGTTTCATCTTTTTTAAATTTTTATGTAGGGCGAGATTTATCTCGCCCATGATCATATTCTTTTCCGGAGCCTCTTCATGATTTCGCAGGAACCAGTCATCAAAGTCGGCATCTTCGAACACTACACCGGCGTGCGCGGCGCGCTCAACGGGAAGTTCAACATCGATCACAACATCATCGTCAACGGTGAATTCAACGCCGTTGTCGAGAACGGCGACGTCGTCATGTACGGCGGCCAGGGCATCGAGCTCCTCCGCGCCCGGGAGATCCGCTGTACGCCCGTCGACGACTGCACGTTCGTGCTGCACGATGTCGTCATCGGCATCAATTTCCATTGGGAGCGGAAGGAGGATCAAACGTTCGAGGGCGGCCTCACGCTCCTCGCGCGCGAGGACGGCACGCTTACGGCCATCAACGTCGTATCTGTGGAAAAGTACCTCACGAGCGTCATCTCTTCGGAGATGAGCGCCACCGCGCCCATCGAACTCCTGAAGGCGCACGCAGTCACCTCGCGCAGCTGGCTCGTGGCGATGCTGGAACAGAAAAAGAAGATCTCGCACCTCGGCATACCGTCGCAGCGCACGGTGCAGACGGAGACGGAACTCACGCGCTGGTACGACCGCGAGGATCACGACGTATACGACGTGTGCGCCGACGACCACTGTCAGCGCTATCAGGGCGTGTCGAAGATCATCTCCCCGTCGGCGAAACAGGCTGTCGACGCCACGCGCGGCATGTTCCTCGTGTACGACAACGAGATCTGCGACGCCCGCTATTACAAATCGTGCGGCGGCATGACGGAACTCTTCGAGAACGCATGGGCCGCCACGCCCGTGCCGTACCTCACGAATGTCTCCGATGCGCCCGTTCCCTATGCGCCCGTCGTCACGGAGGATGATGCCCGCGCATGGATCGCCTCCGCTCCCGACGCCTATTGCAACACGACGGATGGGAACATCCTGCGCCAGGTCCTGCCGTCGTTCGACCAGGAGACGACGGATTTCTTCCGCTGGACGGTCGTCTACACGCGCGAGGAGCTCGAGGCGCTCATTATGAAAAAATCGGGCATCGACTTCGGTACGCTGAACAGCCTCACACCGCTTGAGCGCGGCCCGTCCGGCAGGATCCATAGGCTGAAGATCGAGGGCTCGAAGCGCACACTCATCGTCGGCAAGGAGCTCGAGATTCGCCGATGGCTCTCGAAGAGCCACATGTACAGCTCCGCCTTCGTCGTGGAGACGGAACGCGGTGCCGGCGGCGTCCCCGTCTCGTTCACGTTCCGCGGCGCCGGCTGGGGACACGGCGTCGGCCTCTGCCAGATCGGCGCGGCCGTCATGGCGGTCAAGGGATTCACAGCCGAAGAGATCGTGAAACATTATTTCCGGAACGCACAGCTCTCAACACTCTATTAACAGTTCACTCACCAGCAGTCAATAAAGGTGCTCCATACCGATGGAACAGTCAAACAAAACAACATTTCGGAATCCGTGGGCATGGATACCGACGCTCTATTTCGCCGAAGGCATACCGTATGTCATCGCCATGTCCGTGTCGGTGATCATGTACAAACGGATGGGGATCTCGAACGCCGACATCGCGCTCTACACGAGCTGGCTTTATCTGCCGTGGGTGATCAAGCCGCTCTGGAGCCCCGTGGTCGACCTGTTGAAGACGAAACGCTATTGGATCGTGACGATGCAGCTCATCATCGGCGCCGCCCTGGCGTGCGTTGCGTTCACGATACCGATGCCGAACTTTTTCCAGATCACGATCGCCATCCTCTGGCTCATGGCGTTCAGCGGGGCCACGCACGACATCGCCGCGGACGGATTCTACATGCTCGCGCTCGACGCAGGCACGCAGGCCGAATTCGTCGGCATCCGCAGCACGTTCTACCGCATCGCCATGCTTTCGGGACAGGGCGTCCTGGTGATCATCGCCGGATACTTTGAAACGCACGGCGGCATCGCCTTCGCATGGTCCGTCACGTTCTTCATTGTGGCCGCACTCTTTTTGTCGCTCTTCGTGTACCACCGGTTCGTTCTGCCGTATCCCGTCGTGGATACGCCCAAGATCGGCAATCAAACGGCGAATTTCCTCCCCGAATTTTTCAAGACGTTCGGCTCGTTCTTCAGCAAGGAGGGCATCCTCCTCACGCTCGCGTTCATGCTGCTCTACCGGTTCAACGAATCGCAGCTCGTCAAGCTCATCACACCGTTCCTTCTGGATACGGTCGAGAAGGGCGGACTCGGACTGTCGACGACGCAGGTGGGTGTCGTCTACGGCACGTTCGGCGTGATCGGACTCATGCTCGGCGGCATCACCGGCGGCATCGCCATCGCGAAGAAGGGCCTCCGCTTCTGGCTCTTCCCGATGATGATCATCATTCATTTTCCCGATCTCGTCTACATCTTCCTGTCGCAGACGCAGCCCGACAATTTCCCGCTCGTGTGCGCACTCGTCGGCATGGAACAGTTCACGTACGGCTTCGGCTTCACGGCATACATGATGTACATGATCAAGGTGTCGGACGGCGAGCACAAGACGGCGCATTACGCCATCTGCACGGGCATCATGGCCATGGGCATGATGATCCCGGGCATGTTCGCGGGCAAGCTCCAGGAATGGCTCGGCTACCAGACGTTCTTCATGTCCGTGCTCGTCTCGCTCGTTCCCGCGCTGCTCGTCGTCTCGCAGCTGAAGATCGATCCGGAGTTCGGCAAGAAGAACAAGGCGGTGAAGGCATAACCGCCGGTTCGATTTCTTGACGTTCAGTTTTAAAGACAACACCCCGAAATCATTTTTTTCGGGGTGTTGTCTTTTCCGGCCCACGTTTTTAGCCGCTTTTCTTGCTTCTCTTGCGCTATCTTCGTAATTTAAGAATCACATTGCAGAAGTATGTTTCCTCCCTTTTTTCTAGCGAATACCTCATGAAAGCAGCCCGTTTTGTCATTGGCATGGACGGAGGCGGAACCAAAACAGCCGCCATCATAGCCGCCCTCGACGGTACGATCGTCGCCGAGCATGTCGCCGGTCCCTCGAACTTCCAGATCATCGGCGTTGAAACCGCCGCGCAAACGATCTTTTCGCTCATCAACGAATGCTGCCGCTCGGCCCGCTGCGAGCCCGGTCAGGTGCTCACCGTGGCGCTCGGACTCACGGGTGCGGGCCGTGTCGCCGACCAGAAGCGCATGGCCGACGGACTGAAAAAATACTCGCTCTCGCAGGGCGTGAAGCTTCGCAAGATACTCGTTGAAAGCGACGCCCGCATCGCGCTCGAAGGCGCATTCAAGGGCGCGCCGGGCATCATCCTCATCGCGGGCACGGGCTCCATCGCTTTTGGCAAGGACGCCGCCGGCATCGTTCAC
>JAVBYH010000017.1 GCA_030824175.1 Bacteroidota bacterium
GACCGCACCCAGCACGAGGTGGCGATAGCTCCACGCGCTCTTGTGAATGCTGTCGAAATTTTTGCTGCCGTCGGCCGACGTGATGTCGCCCGTTTCAACCTGGGGAAGCTTGAAGAACCCGATGAGCGCCGCAATGATGAAGAGTGCCGCCGCGAGTCCGAGGTACGGCACCTGCACCGCCGCAGCGCGCGTCGAGACGTCCGCCGCCGCTTCGGAGGTTGCCGCGGTGAGAATGACGAACGAGCCGAACAGCGGGGCGATCGTCGTGCCGAGAGAGTTGAACGCCTGCGTCAGGTTCAACCGGCTCGACGCCGTCTCGGGTTTGCCGAGTATCGCGACATACGGATTGGCCGACACCTGGAGGAGCGTGATGCCCGATGCGAGCACGAAGAGCGCCGTGAGGAACAGCGCATACGACCGTTCCCCGGCCGCCGGGTAGAACATGAGGCAGCCGATGCCGGCGGTGACAAGACCAATCACGATGCCGCGTTTGTACCCGATCTTTTCGATGATCATGCCCGACGGAAGCGACACGAGAAAATATGCCGTGAAGAATGTGAACTGGATGAGCATCGACTGCGTGTAGTTCAAATCGAAGATGCCCTTTAAATGCGGGATGAGGATGTCGTTCAGACACGTGATGAAGCCCCACATGAAGAAGAGGGACGTTAAGACCGTGAGCGCCGGCGTATAATTCGCCCCCGGCTCCGTCGTCACATTCATGTTCCTTGCTGCTGGCGCTGCACTTGCCATTGTTGTCTCCAAAGATAAAATAAGAGTTGATACTGCATTAATTACCGTGTTATTTCGTGTACGTCAGTCCGAATCCGTACGGGAAGAGCGGATCGTATGTCTTGTCGCCGATATTGACCGGAATCTGCTGCATCGTGCGCGGCCAACTGTGCGGAAGCTTGCCGGTGATTTTTGCATCACCGAAGAGAACGTCGGCGACGCCCTGGCCTTCCGTTCCGGGAAGCCATGCCGCGATGAACGCGGTGGACGCCTCGAGCGTCGAACCGAGGATCATCGGACGGCCGGAGAGCAGCACGACGACCACCGGAATGCCCTTCGCCTTCAATGCATCGACGACGGCGGCATCGTCCTTCGACAGGCTCAGGTCCTCCCTGTCGCCCTTCATTTCCGCGTACGGCTCCTCGCCGACAACGACAATCGCAATGTCGCCGCTCGCGGCGCCGCTGCCGTCGGCGGAATACGTGACCTTCGTGTTCTTCGACACCGTGTTTCTGATCGCCTGCAGGATCGTCGTTCCGCCCTCGGTGACGTTGCCCATGGCGCCCTGCCACGCGATCGTCCAGCCGCCGCACTGCATGCCGATGTTGTCGGCACCGCGGCCCGCAACATGTATCGAGGGAGCCTTCTTCGACAACGGCAGCGTCTTCGCGTCGTTCTTCAACAGCACGAGCGACTGACGGACCGCCTCGCGGGCCACCAGACGATGCGCCTTCGAACCGACTTCAGCCGTGAGCTTCTTGTCCGTGTACATGTTCTTGAATAGATCCATCTCGAACTTCACAAGGAGTATCCTGCGCACCGCATCGTCGATGCGGCTCATAGGAACCTTCTGTTCCTTCACGAGTTCTGCGAGAAACGTGATGAATTCGGCGTAATTGTTCTTCGCGCCCGGACCGTTGGGGATCATCACCATGTCGAGTCCGGCGTTGATCGACTTCTCGATCGTCGTCTTGTAATCCTTGTCCAGCTGATCGATCGCCGCCCAGTCCGATACGAGGAACCCCCGGAACCCGAGCTCGTTCTTCAGCACGTCGGTCATGAGATATTTGTTGCCGTGCATCTTCACGCCGTTCCAGCTGTTGTACGACACCATGATGTTCAATGCGCCCGCCTTGATCGCCGCGACATATCCGGGCATGTGGATCTTCCTCAACGTCGCCTCGTCGCATTCGGTGTTGCCCTGGTCGATGCCGTTGGTTGTGCCGCCGTCGGCCATGAAGTGTTTCACGCTTGCAAGCACGGACGTCTTGTACGACAGCTTCACGCCCTGCACGCTCTTCACATACGCTTCACCGAGTTTCGCCACGAGTGTGGGATCTTCGCCGAAGCTCTCGTACGTCCGGCCCCAGCGTTCGTTGCGCGCAACGGCGACGCACGGTGCGAACGTCCACTGGATGCCCGTGCCCTTGATCTCGAGGGCCGTCACCCGCGCGACATCGCCGACGAGCTTCGCATTGCGCGTTGCACCGAGGCCGATGTTGTGGGGGAAGACAACCGCGCCGCTTACGTTGTTGTTGCCGTGCACGGCGTCGATGCCGAAGATCATCGGCACCTTCAGCCGCGTTTTTTCCGACAGGCGCTGCAGCGAATCGTACACCGCGGCCCAGCCCGTTGCGTGGATGTCGGAGATCTCGGAGCTGCCGCCCCAGAGGATCGAGCCGATGGAATACTTGATGAGATCGTCTGCATTATTCTGGATGGCGCTGTAATCAACCTGCGTCATCTGTCCGATCTTCTCTTCGAGCGTCATCTTTGCGAGGAGTGTTTCGACGCGCGAATCGGCTTTCACAGGTTTCGCATGAACACCGGACACAAACGCGACGCACAGAAATAGTGTGAGAGCAACTTTCATACAATATCCTTTCAAAGTTTTGGTGTACGATACCATAAATATTTCACAATCGATCCCGGCAATAACGGTGAGATGGCGTTCGTCATTGCAACAATAACATTTTTCGAGTTGCAACACTTCGGACCCCGCTTACCACATAATAATACGGACCCGAGGGGAGTGGTCGACCATCTGCGTCCCGGGCGTTCCATTTGAAGACGTGCTTCCCCGCAGATGTGCCGCCGAGCGCATGCTCACCGACACACCGCCCCAACACGTCGAAAAAGCGTATCGACACCGGCCCGCCATCCGTAACCGAAAACGGGATCACCGTTGATCCGTTGAACGGATTGGGAAAATTCTGGCCGACATTCCAGTCCCTGGGTGCCGTCGGCGCTTCGGCGACTCCGGTAGTCGGAACCGTAATGATCGAGATCGCATTGATGACGGCAAAATCGAGCAGCGACATGAAATGGATGTCGAGGATGCCTTCGGTGACCTTCACGTCATGTACGATCCGCTGATACTGTACGCCCGGCCCCGCTTTCACAAAGAGATCAAGATTCGTTTCGACGACGGTCCCTTGCACTGCGATGTCGAACAAGCGTTTCCCCGCCGCCAAAAAATAATTTTCAGACATCAGCAGCGTGACAAGATATGTACCGTTCGGGACGCGCACCCGATATTCGGCGGCACCGTTTAATTCCGTTCGAAAGACGGCCGGATCATTGACGCCGGACACCGTCGCCGAGTTTTGTCGTGCGCCTCCATCGAGGTGTCCGTACTCGAGCGAGGCATTCCACGCCTGATCCGCCAAATATCCGTTCACCGCAGGGCCGCCACAGTTGATTTTCACCGGAAAGGCGAGGCGCGACGGTTTCTGGATGGTAATGCTCCGCACGGCAACACGGTTCGCCGGATTGAATCGATCCTTGACGTTCCGGACGACGACATTCGAGAGAACTGCGGTTTCATATCCCGCGATGGTTACACATACGGTTCGCTTGTCGGAGTAGAGAACGGCGCTTGTCACCGTGTTATCGGACACGATGTAATTGGCAGCATCCGTGGCAGACACGCTGTCCACTTCCTCCGAATATGAGACGATAAGTCCATCGGCATCCGCGCGAATCGACGTCACGAAGGGAGCCGCCGTATCCTGATATCCCAATGCAGAAGCTGTCGTGAGGCAGATGACCATCATGCCGTCGCGGAACACGATGTTCTCAGGTACGAAATCGCAGAGGTTCCCTCCGAAAGTGTGCGTCGCGCGCTCCCATCGCGCAGGATCGTATGCTGTTAAGTCATCCGTCCATTGCATGGTGAAATTATTGCCCGAGCCGCCCGATCCGGCACCGGGGGTGTACGACGAATAACTGACGTAATCGTAATAGGCGAAGACCGGCAGTGACGTCTCGTTCCATTGTCCCGACCAGTTCACGGCCGATTGGATCCATACATTCATCATGATCTTCTGCGCATGTATGAGCGTCTGTATCTGCGCGCCTGTCTGGCGATACGCTTCCACCCCGTCGATGAACCACGCAACATACGCGGGCGTCCATTCGATGGCATAGGTATGGAATCCAAGCGAGGGATTGAACGGCGTCCGCCTCCGTCCCACGTGGCTGATCTGTCCCGGCGTGATCGTATTGAACTGCACATCGTCGGTGTACCGACCCATCACTTCGATGTCGATTTCGTTCCATTGTTCGGAATCGAAAGGCACCATGTCGTTATAGGTGAAAAAGGATGTGAGCATGCCCTCGCGTTGTGCGGTTTTCATCCGCACTTCGAAACGACCATAGAGGTACGAATCCCTGGTCCGGTATTCGCCACCCTTGTAGGGATTCGCCGCCAACACCTGCTGCACACACACGACACACACAGCGGCGTACAGACCACACCTCATTTTCATATATACTCTCTTTGGAAAAACCGGTGTTCGGGGGCTGTGGTACGTATCGGATCCAGGGCAGTGACAAGGGCAAACAGCGTCCCTTGTCGACGGTACAACTTGCGGTAGGTCGTTTGACCATGCTGCCGTGCGGCACCCGGAGGAGGGATTCCCCTCCTCCGGATGAGCGGAGTGTCGCCACCCATCAAACGACGATAGTCGGGCCGTCGCAGTACCGCATTAGAAAATGATTCCGACGGAAAATTTCTGGACGTTTTTCAATCGCGAAAAATCTTCATACGCATAATCCACGGTCACCGCCGTATTGCCGATAAGCGCCTGCTTGATACCGAAGCCGAGCGTGAGCCCTTCTTCCGAATCGGCAAGGAAGAGCGATTTATAGCCGCCGCGCAGAAACACGAAATCGTTGACGACATATTCGCCGCCGACATCAACGCTCTCGTAGTTGTCGCTCGGATGCGACGCATCGACGGCCAGTACGAGACGATTGCCGCCTCCCGAAAGGACGTCGTACGCAATGCCGACCTTGAAGTTCAAGGGAAGCGTCCATTTGTCCGTCCGGATGTCTGCAGGAATTCGGCTGTTGTTGCCGGACGTCAACGGATCCGGATCGTAGAGGACGGGTGTCGACGCATCGGCCAACCGCATCTTTGTGCCGAAGTTCGAAATTGACATGCCGAGAGTGATGCCTTTAAACGGCGTCACATACTTCACGCCCATATCGAGTGCTATTGCCGAAGCGCTCATCTTCCAGATCTTTTGGTAGATGAACTTCGGGTTGAAGCCTATGGAAAACTTGTCCGTCAGTTTCAACGCGTATGTGACGCCGAAGACGCCGTCGGAGACGCCGAAGGTTTCACCGGTACCGCCCGGAAGATCGACCGTCGTCACATTCATCTCGGGGATGCTGGATGACGTGAAGTTCAAACCGACGACTCCCATACTGCCGAGGCTGATCGTGGCGCCGACATAGTTGTAATTGATGTCTGCGATCCATTGCGTATGATCGAAGATGATGCGGTTCCCGGAAAGGTCGGCAATGCCGGCCGGGTTCCAATACATCGCGCTTTGATCGTCAGCGATTGCGACAAAGGCTCCTCCCATTGCGAGCGCCCGCGCACCTTGTCCGATCGAGAGGAACGGTGCTGCCGTCGTTCCCCGTTTGGAAACGTTGGACACAAATCCCTGCGCAGACAGCATGGATGTGAATAAAACCAGTAGACTGAAAATTTTAATGATCTTCGATTTCATAATGACTATCGTTTAATGTTATTTAATGAGGGCAAATTTTCCGATGTGCGTGCCTGCTTCGCCTGCATCGACGTGATAAATGTACAAGCCATATGCGACATCGGTTCCGTCTTCAGACACGAGGTTCCAGGATAGCGCGCCATTCGTCGGCCCCGAGTCTTTGTGCAACGTCTTCACCAATCCGCCGCTCACCGTAAAAATGCGAATCGTGCATTGTGCCGGCAGGTTGATGAAATCGACTTTTCGTTCGCCGCGGCCCGTCTGATAGATGGTTTTGGGCTCCCAGGAAGCGGCGCCAATGTACGGATTCGGAACGACGTCGATTCTGCTGAGCGTCGCTTTTGTCATTGCCGGGTCCGTGCTCGAGGCCTTCGTCTTGAACGTGAAATAATCGCCCGTCATGAACGGCTTGGTCGTGCGAATGATGAATTTATCCCCGTCCACCGGCAGCACGGGCTGGCCAAAACGCGGCACGCCGTACGTCAGCTTCCATGGCAGGTAGATATTGGCACCATTGTCCGTGAATTCGAGGATTTTCAGGACGTCCCCGTTGCTGAATTTTCCGTCCGCGTCACCGTCTGCAATGAGAAACTTGCAGCGATATCCGAACGTCGTATTCGTGATCGTGAAATTTACCGGAACAGGCGGATATGACACCGGATCGAGGTCGCCGTTCGACGTGTCTGCGATACCTGCGGTGAACTTCAGTTCATAATCGCCCGGCCACCGCACATTGAGTGATGCGAAGCTGCTGTCGGCGCTCGGCGAGAGCACAATCGTCGCCCTGCCCACCGTCCATCCGGATGTGTCGATATTCACAATCGCGGGATTCGTCAGGGCAATTGTCATGCCGTCGAACGGCAGGCTGGATTTCCCCCCCGTTGCGTCGCCGATCTTGATGCTGCGAAGGACAGTGTCGGTTTTCGATCCCGTCGTGCGGTACACGCTGAATGTCTTCGTCGTGTATTTCGGTACGGATCCATCCGCCTCGAATCCGACCTTGTATTCGGTGCCGCTGGTGATGAGATTCGGATTGACTATTTCGACACGCATCGAGCCCGTGCCGATGCCGTTCGTCACCCGGCTGAGGTTGCCGGTAAAGCCGGCGGGGATGTACCCCGCTGTCGATGCATTCGGAACGACGATCGCCGTGTTGATGTCGGCAAATTTCAGCGTGCCGTTTACATCCTCTGTGATAATCTTCGTGCATTCGGTCGGCTGCAAGCCGAGTGTGCCATAATTCGGATCGCCCTGATTGTATGAACACACGGCATAATAATACTTCACGCCGTTCTTCACCGTGCTGTCGACGAACGAATGCTGCAAGCCGGTCTCGGCGCCGCGCCAGAAATGCGCGCCGTTGATGCCGACAGGATCCGGTCCTTTAAAGACCGTGTCAATGAGATCGAACTGAGCGATGGGTTTGTAGTACTTCGGTTCGCCTTTCGAATCAGTGATCGTTTTCACGTCGTTGAATTCCGCTTCCTGACTGCGATAGACGGTGTACCCTTCGAAATCCCTCTTATATTTCAGGAACGGGTTGCGCGACTCTTCCGCGATGTTGTCCCAATACAGGAACACCTTCTTGTCGCCCGCTACCGCCGTAAGATGCGGCGTGAGGGGCGGCTTGGAGAAGTTGTAGTTCGCATTGTAGATGGCCTGGACGGTCACCTTGTTGAAGACGACCTGGTCAAGATCGTTGCCCATGATGAGTGCCATGGAGTACCGCTCGCGGCGTGATTTCTTCAAAGGGAACGGTCCGGAGGAGAACACGATGCTGATGTTCGAATTGACGATCGATGTGTCGACAAACCCGCCGATCATTTTTCGCCAGACGACTTCGTTGTTCTTCGGCCAGACGCCGTTGGGGCCCTTGTCGGCCAGGGGTGTCAGGGAGACGGAAGTCAGGCCGATCTGATCGGATTCATCCTTGTCCGTCTCGTCGAAGTTCGGCTCGCCGTTTGTCGGCAGGCCGTCCGCCTCGCCCGCATCGGGGCCGAGGTATTGCGGATCGAACGGGCCCACACCGTCGCGGCCCATGTCGTTGTTCATCGGCTCGCCGACATCCCACGCGCCATTTTTATTGATATCTTCGTACCCGATCCAGTTCTTGTTGTTGTCGACCTTGTCGTCGCGGCGTTCGTCGGTCAGGCCGTCTTCGTCGTTGTCGATACCGTCGTACGGGTTGCCCGGGCTCTCGAGGTATGCGTAACCGTAATATCCCGACTTCCATACGCCGTATGCCGGATCGCCTTTGCCGAGATGGTCCCAGGCATAGCACAGATCGAGCGCCGTGCTGTAGCTTGCATCGTCGTTTCCGGAGCTTTCGCCGCCCACGCCCGGATCCGAATAGAATCCGAAGCACGTGCTGTCGTAGTCGCGGTCCGATATGTTGACGATATCGTAATGCCAGAAGATGACATCTTCGGCGAGCACATGCGACCACTGGAAACCGCGGACTTCAACGCGGAGTCCAAGACCGCCGCGTGCGGAATCGGCCGCGATCGGATAATACGAATACGGCTCGCGTTTATACTTGCCGTCTTTCGAGTCGTCGACGACGAAGAAGGTTTCGAAATCGGCGTTCATGACGCCGCGTCCGAAGTACCCATACCAGTAGCCATTCCATTTCGAATCAACGCCGAGCGCGATAGGCCACGCAGGCGGAAATGTCGATGGATCGCGATTGACGGCCGGTGTCTTCACCTGCGACGATGGGTTCATATAGCCGGGAACCGGCTCCATGCCCCAGATTTTTCCCGTCACTGGGTCGGTCGGCATTTCTTCGCGGTAGGAAGTTTCAAGCGGATGGATCACCTGTTTATTTCCCGGTGCCGTGATTTGTGCGGCGATAAGCACCGAGACGCCGTCGAGGTATTGATGTCCCGATCCCTTCGGCCATTCAAGCGACGGCTTCGCCTGATACTTTGCGACTTCGCCGTTGTTGTAATACAGCGTGCGGACCTGGTTGCCGTCCATGATACCCTGCCGCCGGTATTGATAATCGCCCTTCGGGTCATTTCGATACAGGTCGATGCGGGGATCGATTTCACCCTGCGCAGCGAGAGACGAATATCCAACGATAACAAGTACAAATATTTTGAACAAACAGTGCTTCATTGTATACTCCTAAAACAGTTGAACTAGAATCCTAAATTAAATCCGAGACGAACTTGTCGCGGCGATGAAAAATTCGAAGGGTTGTTCTGGAACTGCTTGATCGTGTTGAGGCCGACGATCTTCTGCGCGTTTTCCGAGGTGTAGAGGTCCACGTTCGCCCTGCCGCTGGCGGAGTTGACACCGTACTCATTCATCGTATCGAGCAGGTTGTAGATGAGCAGGGAGATCGAGAAGTTCACTCCAGCAAACGAAAGGCTCTTCTCCGCACGAAGGTCGAGATTGTATGTCGACGGTTTGAGCGCACCGTTCTCGAAGCGCAGCAGCGAGATGCGCGTATCTTCGGTGTACGGGAACCCGACGCCGTACTGGAATATCAAGCCGGCCGTCCAATTGCCCATCTCTCCCACCGTGAGGTTGACGTTCAATGTCGACCGCTGATCCCAGCTGAGCGGCACAAGCTGCTTGTTCGTTTCAACCGGCGGATCGCTCTGATTATTGTAATAGACGGACATCGGATCCGACGCATCGCCTTCGGCGATCTGGTATGTATAGTCCGCACGGAGCGAGAAGTAATCCGCAAATCGTCGGTCGAACGAGAGAATAAAGCCCCTCACGCTGCCGTAATCGCGGTTGATATAGCGCGCATATCGGTCGCCCTGCACGGTCTTGATGATTTCCATGCCGAGCAGGTTACGGATGTCGCGATAGTAGACGGTAAAATCGATTCCGATATTATCGAAGAGCACCTGCTGCAAGCCGAGTTCATAGCTCACCGTGCGCTGCGCTTCGAGATCGGGATTACCCATATACGATGAGAGCGACGTGCCCGATGTGACGAGATAATCCGAATTGTTGTAGAGATTTTCGAACGTCGGGATCTGGAAGAAGTGACCGTACGAAAAATGGATGATGCCCTGGTCCGTGATAGGAAACGAAACACCGAGACGCGGGCTAACCTGGACTTTTTTCGACGCGGCCCGCATGACTCCCCAATTCACCTGGTTGGTGTCGCGCGACGGGTTCGTCAGGTCCAGGAGCAGGTCCGCATTGGGATTGAAATAGTCCATACGGATGCCGGCGTTGATGATCATGTTCTCGTATTCCATCTTATCCTGGATGTACGCCGACGCTTCCTGCGGACGCTTATCGTACATCTGATTCCCAAGCGTTCCAAGGTTGCGATAGCCCAACGTGAAGATGGCGTTGCCCGCGCTATCGGTGACGTTCTCCGTCGCATTGACAATATACATCCCATGGTTCATAAGCTGGTGCATGCGTCCTTCAAGACCGAAGACGATCTTATGTTCCTTCGACACTTGCGACGAGATCGAGTACTGGCCGATTACCGACTGTGTGTTCGACGTGTACCGGTCCCCCTGATTTCCGCCGGACCGGAAGGTGTAATTCGTTTTTGCCGAGCCAAGCGAGGGATCGATGTACCGCGAATCGAACGGATCCTCGTACAGATACCCCTTTGAACGGAAGGAGTTCACAGAAAACTTCAGCGTCTGGAACGTGCTCATCGAGAGGACGTGCGACAGCTGTGCCGAGTGAATGGCGTTCGTACTGTAATATGTTTTCGTTCCGTCCGGCGTGAGCTGATAACCGTGGTCGTATCCTTTGCTTTCATTATCTTCCCAGAAGTATCCGTAACTCAACTTGAAGTCGCCAACCGAGTAGGTGAGTTTTCCGTTTACCGATAATTTCTTGTACGGGTCCATTGCAACAAACGCACTATCGCCTGTCTGGGTGATCCTATAGACATTCCCCGTGCCGTCGGTGACATATCCCGGAATGTTCTCAAAAAAGCCGAAATCATCCCGGATGTAGTTGCCGTTCATATCGAGCAGGGGCGTAATGTTATCCGCGGTGTTGAACACACGGCGACCATAAAGATGACCCTGGTCGTTGACGTACCGCCCCGTGGCGAAGAACGTCAGCCGATCGAGGATTTGTGTCGGTCCGCTGAGGCTCGCCTGGAAATTCTTCGATCGGGTAATATCCAATTTGTCGAGGTTCTGGAACACGTCGCTGTGTTTGGTGAAGTAGTCGCCCATATAGAGCGACACCGAACCGGTGTACTGGTCACCGCCGTCCTGCGTCACAATGTTCACGACGCCCGACATGGCCTGGCCGTATTCCGCGTTAAAGGTGCCGCTGATGACTTCCATTTCGCGGATCGAGGAATTTTCGGGGGTGAAACCGGCATACCCGTTGGCGGGATTATTGATTGGAAGGCCGTCGATAAGATAGGCAACTTCGCCCGATCGTCCGCCGCGGAAATGTCCGCCGACAACGCCGGCCTGGAGATTGATGATCTGGTTGATATTTTCGACCGGCATCACCTTAATCTCGTCGCTCGAGACGGTGACCGACGACGATGTCAAATCTTTTTGGACAAGGGCGCGTTCCGCCTGAATAATGACCTCCTGTCCGATCACTTCGGTCGGGTTCAGTTTCACAC
>JAVBYH010000292.1 GCA_030824175.1 Bacteroidota bacterium
CGGCAGCGGCAGCTTTCCGTACGACGCCTTCTCGGGCAGCGTGCCGGCATAGCGGATCGAGGCACTGATCGTGCCATTGGGCCCCGTGAATTTGATGGCATTGCCGATGAGATTCTCCATCACCTGCTCGATCTTCCTCGGATCGGCCTCCACAAGCCTCGCCACGTCGCCGTATTCGGTTGACAGCGTGATCGACTTCTTCATCGCCAGCGGCTTCATGCGCGCGATCGTTTCGTTGATCACCTTGCGCAGATCGATGTCCGTCCGGTTCAGGCGCACGTAATCGGCTTCGAGCTTCGAGAGGTCCAGCAGGTCGTTGATGATGTCGAGCATGTGATTGCACGAGTTGTCCATCAGACGCAGCATTTCGCTCCGCGCGGCTTCCGTGATCTCGCTCCCCTCCTCGTTCATGAGTCGCGTGAATGCATGCACGGCCGTGAGCGGACCCCGAAGATCGTGCACGAGCATCGAGATAAAATCGGCGTTCAGCTGCCGCCATCGTTTCTCGGCGTAGCGCAGGCGCAGGAGCGACCGCACACGCACGAGCAGTTCGGCTGGCTCGATCGGCTTCACGAGATATTCGTTCACGCCGAGCGCGAATCCCCGTTCCATCGATTCCGGATCGCGGACGTTGCCGCTGAGAAAAATAACGGCTGTCTCTTTCGTCCTCGGCTGCTGACGCAGCTTCTCCAGCACCTGAAATCCGTTGATGTCGGGCAGCACGATGTCCAGCAGCACAAGCTCCACCGCCTCGTTCGCTAGCACGGTCAGGGCGTCTTCGCCGCAGGTCGCAGAAAGCGTCTTGAAGCCTTCATGGCGCAGAATCGCCGAAATGGCGCTGACATTCCCTAATTCATCGTCGACTATGAGAATGGTGCTGTGTTCGGGTTCAACGAGAGGAGTGAGCATGAGTGGTCAAAGTCCGTTCATAAGTTGTATGGTTCCCTAAAATAAGAAATGTGCGCGAGAGTTCATAGAGAAAAATATACTGTCATGGTAACCACAAGTTCCGGTCGAGTGTCCGGTACTGGATGGCTTCCGCGATATGCTCGCTGCGGATCGGTCCCCCTCCCGCCAGGTCGGCAATCGTCCTGGCCACCTTCAGGATCCGGTCGTATGCCCTGGCCGACAACCCGAGCTTCACCATCGCCATCTTGAGCAGCCCCTCCCCTTCCGCGTCCAGCCCGCAATGCTGGCGTATGTCCTTCGTCGTCATCCCGGCGTTGGCGAAGACGGCCGTGCGCGATCGGAAGCGTTCGGTTTGCAGCCTGCGGGCGGCCACGACGCGCGCCCGAATCACCGAGGACGCCTCCCCGGGCTGCTTCTGCGCCAGCTCGGCGACCTTCACCGCCGGCACTTCGAGATGGATGTCGATCCGGTCCATGAGCGGCCCCGAGATCTTGGACATGTAGTGCTGGATCTGCAGCTGCGTGCATGTGCACGTGTGGTTCGGATCGCCGTTGTTGCCGCACGGGCAGGGATTCATCGCACAGACAAGCATGAATGCAGCAGGAAATTCGACGGACATCTTCGTCCGGCTGATCGTCACCCTCCCGTCTTCGAGCGGCTGGCGCATCACTTCGAGCACATTGCGTGCAAACTCCGGGAGTTCGTCGAGGAAGAGCACGCCGTGATGCGACAACGAGATCTCCCCGGGCCGGGGCACGGAACCGCCGCCCACAAGGGCTGAATCCGAAATTGTATGGTGTGGCGTTCGAAACGGCCGGACCGCGACGAGCGCCGAATTCGGCGGCAACAGGCCCGCCACGGAATGGATCTTCGTCGTCTCGATGCTCTCCTCAAACGTGAGCGGCGGCAGAATCCCGGGCAGGCGGCGTGCGAGCATCGTCTTGCCCGATCCCGGAGGCCCGATCATGATCAGGTTGTGCCCCCCGGCCGCCGCCACCTCGAGCGCGCGTTTCACGTTCTCCTGCCCCTTCACATCGGCAAAATCCTCCGCATACGTCTGATCCTCACGGAAGAGCTCGGCCGGATCGATCCGCGTCGGGGTGATGCCGTCGTTCGTCCGAAGCAGCTCCACGGCTTCGCGAAGCGTCGCCGCACCGTACACATCGATCCCCTCCACCATTGCGGCCTCGCGCGCATTCCCCTTCGGAAGGATCAGCCCCCTGATCTTCCTCTTCCGCACCTCCATCGCGATCGGCAGCACGCCGTGCACGGGACGGAGCGATCCGTCCAACGCCAACTCGCCGAGGATCACGAAGTCGCGCAGCAGCGTCTCCGGTACCTGGCTGCTCGATGCGAGCATGCCGATCGCAAGCGGAAGGTCGTACGACGACCCCTCCTTCTTGACGTCGGCAGGAGCCAGATTGATCGTGATGTGCTTGTTGGGATAGATGAAGGCGGAATTGTTGATGGCGGTGATCACACGACCGCGCGATTCCCTCACGGCGCTGTCGGGCAGGCCAACCATGGTGAAATTCGGAAGCGTGTTCTCGATGTTCGTTTCGATCTCGATAAGGCAGGCGTTGATCCCGCATGTGGCCGCACTCAATACGACGCTGAGCATAATCCCCCCGGATCAGTGGTCTCTACGTTCGCGCATCAGGCGCAGCATCGGACGCTGCATCGCGGCGGTGCTGCGTTACCTGTTCTTGCGAAGGAAGTCGAGCCGCGTCTGTACCTCCTCGATCGGCTTCATAAGCTTGTCCTTGCCGAACAATGCTTCCTTCTGGCTCGTGAACACGAGCTCGTACTCCTGGCTCATGATGATCGCCTCCTCCGGACAGACCTCCTCGCAGAAGCCGCAGAAGATGCACCGCACCATGTTGATCTCGAACCGTTCGGGATAACGCTCCTTGCCGAGCTCCGTCTCTCCGGCCTGCACCTCGATCGCAAGCGCCGGGCACACGCGGGCGCAGAGCCCGCAGGCGACGCACCGCTCCGTGCCGTTCTCGGCCACCAACACAGGACGCCCCCTGAACGACTCCGGCATCACCGTACGCTCTTCGGGATAGCGGATCGTGACGCTCGGCTTGAAAAACTCCGTCATCGTGATCTTCAATCCCGAGAGGATCGCCGGGATATACAGCTTCTGCCAGAAGGTCAGATTTTTTCTTCGAACCGGTATGCTTTTCTCTAAAAATTTTTCCATGCGATATGCTGCGTATTGTCGATGATGCGTGAATGACTCGGACTATTTTCGGCTCAACGGAACAACAGGAAGAATCCCGTCACGACGATGTTTGCCAGCGCCAGCGGCAGCATCACCTTCCATCCGAGATCCATCAATTGATCGTAGCGGAAGCGCGGGACCGTCCAGCGCACCACGATGAAAAAGAACAGCGCCAACGCGACCTTCACGGCGAACGCGCCCATCTGCGCCAGGGTCATCACGAGCGGCGACAATCCGAGGTACTCGAGGAACGGGAACTGCCAGCCGCCGAGATACAGCGTCACGATCACGGCCGACGCGGTGATCATGTTCGCATACTCCGCGAGGAAGAACAGGCCGAACTTCATGCCGGAATATTCCGTGTGGTACCCGCCGACAAGTTCCGGTTCGGCCTCGGGAAGATCGAAGGGAAGCCGGTTCGTCTCGGCAAACGACGCGATCAGGAACGTGATGAATCCGATCGGCTGCAGCACGATGTTCCACGCGGGGATCACGCCCCAGAGATACTCGCCTTGCTGCACGACGATCTTGTCGAGCTGGAGCGTTCCGGCGATGAGGATAACCCCGATCACCGAGAGTCCCATCGACAATTCATAGCTGATCATCTGTGCCGACGCGCGGAGCCCGCCCAGGAGCGAGTATTTGTTGTTCGACGACCATCCGGCCAGCACGATGCCATAGACGCCGAGCGAGGTGAGCGCCAGGATGAAGAGGATGCCGATGTTCACATCGCCGATCATGAGCTTGTATTCCTGCCCGTTGATGGCGATCGTGTTCCCGAACGGGATCACGGCGAACGTCGAGATCGCCACCGAGATCGAGATGAGCGGCGCGAGCGTGTGCACGAACTTGTTCGCCGCTGCCGGAACGATGTCTTCCTTGAAGAAGAGCTTGCCGACGTCGGCGAAGGATTGAAACATTCCCCAGGGGCCGACGCGGTTCGGGCCGAGCCGGTTCTGTATGAACGCGCTGACCTTCCGCTCCGCCAGCACCAGGTATGCGACGAGCGTCAGGTTGATCGTCAGCACGAGGCCGATCTTCACAAGCGCTTCGATGATGATGTCTGCAGTCATGTAGTTGTCGTGATCAATGAATAAACTCAGCGTTTTTTGTAGGGCGAGCTGTTAGCTCGCCTTGAATTTCAGCATCGCGCCCTTGTTTCCAACCTTCAAATACGTCAGCCCCTTGAACGCCTCCACCGCGTGTGTAATGTCCGCGAACACTTCTTCGGCGGTCGCATACCTGAACTTGGCACCCATGATGTTGCCGATCGCGGCCACGATCCTCCACGATGCGCGCGAATCGCGGCGGGGCCCCTTGCCCCACGAGTCGTTCGGCGCGGTGAACTTGTCCTGCCTGCTCATCGCCATGCCGTCGAGCGCGCGTTCGCGTTCGAGTGTGACGACGGCCGGACGCAGGCGTTGCACACGCTTCTGGAAGTTCGTGATCGTGCCCGAGCGTTCGGCGAATGTCGAGCATGCAAGCACCACATCGGCCGCGCGCGTGCTCTTGTTCGCGTTCGTTGCGTGCACAGCGAAAAATTCGAGCTTGTAGAGGACCTTCTCGAGCTCGGGATGCTGCGCGACGTCGTCTTCGAGCGCATAGAGCGCCTTGATCTGTCCGTCGCGGATGCCCTGAACGATGGCGTCGATGTTCCGTCCGCCCTCGCCCGGCGCGATGCCGACGAGCGCCGCGCCCGTGTCGTTCGGCGTCTTGTCCGCCCGTATGAGGATCGCGTCCTCGTCGCCTTCCACCGTGTGGCTCAGGCGATCGATGTTCTTCGACCCGATCACTTCGCGTGCGAAGCGCGCGAGCACGAAATTATCCTCGTTCGACGCATAGGCCGATCCGATGAATGCGATCTCGTTCTTGTTGAAGAGCTTCAGTTCTCCGGCCACCTTGGCCATCGCTTCGTCCCAGCCGACGCTCACAAGATTTCCCGCCTTGCGCACCATGGGACCCGCGATGCGGTCTTCGGCGTTCACGTGCTTCCACGTGTCGATCCTGCCGTGATCGCACATCCACACGCTGTTCACATCGTCGTTCTTGCGGGGCGTGAGACGGAGGATCTCGTTGTTCCGGACGCCGACGTCGATGTTGCATCCGCGCGCGCAGCCGTTGCACACGCTTTCGGTGAACGACATTTCCCACACGCGGCTCTTGAAACGGAAATCCCTGTTCGTGAGCGCGCCGACCGGACAAATGTCCACGACATTCATCGAATACGGATTATCGAGCGATTCGCCCGGAAATGTTTCGATCGTCGTATGATCGCCGCGGTTGACGAACTGCAGCTGATGCACGCCCGCGACCTCGTCGCAGAACCGGATGCACCGCGAACACGAGATGCAGCGCTCGGCATCGAACATGACGCGCGGCCCGATCTCGACACGCTTGTCCTTGTGGTTCTTGTCCTCGACGAAGCGGCTGTATCCCTGGCTGTACTTGTATGAATAATCCTGGAGCTTGCATTCCCCCGCCTCGTCGCAGATGGGACAGTCGAGCGGATGGTTGATGAGGATGAATTCCATCACCGCCTCGCGCGCGTTGACGACGCGTTCGTTCGCCGTGTTCACCACCATGCCTTCGGCAACGGTGGTCATGCATGCGATCGCGAGTTTGGGCATTTTCTCGACTTCCACAAGGCAGATGCGGCAATTGCCCGAGGTCGAGAGCTTTTCATGCCAGCAGAAATGCGGTATCGAAATCCCGTTATCCCGCGCCGCCTGGATAATCGTCCGATTGTTTTCCGTTTCTACCTGTTTCCCGTTGATAGTAAGTTTTACAGTAGCCATGAATCGTCACGAAAGGGTTGAAGATGAGAATAGTTCAATTCGATGTAATGTAGAAAAAAATATCGTGGGATAAAAGCACCCCGCAATAAAAAAAGACTTTTCAGGCGGTCGGCCCGAAAAGTCTCTTAACATTGAAAATACTCTGTCAATCCGAGCAACACTCTGTCATTCCGAGCGCAGCGAGGAATCTCGTTGTTGAGACGCGGAATGACGAGTGCGGGCAGTGTTAGATCACTGTCTCGACCGGCGTGTGCTTGTAGCCGAACGCGTCGGCGACGCCTTTGTATGTGATGAGGCCGTCGACCATGTTCAATCCGAGCTTCAGTTCCTCGTTCGTCTGCACCGCCTTCTCCCAACCCTTGTTGGCGATCTCGACGGCATACGGCAGCGTCGCGTTCGTCAGCGCAAGCGTGGATGTCATCGGCACCGCACCCGGCATGTTCGCCACGCAGTAATGGATGACGCCGTCGATCACGTACGTCGGATTTTCATGCGTCGTCGGTTTCGTCGTCTCAAAGCATCCGCCCTGATCCACCGCGACGTCCACGAGCACCGCACCGCGCTTCATGTCCTTGAGCATCTCGCGCGTCACGAGCTTCGGCGCCTTCGCACCCGGGATAAGCACGCTCCCGATCACGAGATCGGCGTGCGTCACGGCCTTGTACACATTGTAGGGATTCGACATGATCGTCGTGCAGTTCTTCGGCATAATGTCGTCCAGCTGACGCAGACGGTAGAGGTTGGTGTCGAGGATCGACACGCGCGCGCCAAAGCCTGCGGCGATCTTCGCGGCGTTCGTGCCCACGATGCCGCCGCCGAGCACGACGACGTCTGCGGGTTCCGTTCCCGGTACGCCGCCCAACAGCATGCCGCGTCCGCCCATCGCCTGTTCGAGGTACTTCGCGCCTTCCTGGGGCGCCATGCGGCCTGCGACCTCGCTCATCGGAATGAGCAGCGGAAGCGAACGGTCCGGTTTCTGCACGGTTTCGTAGGCGATACAGACCGCCTGCGCCTTCATCATCGCCTGCGTCAGTTCCTTCGCAGCCGCGAAGTGGAAATACGTGAAGAGGATCTGGTCGCGGTGGATGAGCGAATATTCCTGCTTGATCGGCTCCTTCACTTTGATGATCATATCCGCTTTTGCATACACTTCTTTCGCCGTTTTCACGATCTTCGCGCCGGCCTTGATGTACGCCGCATCGTCGAAGCCCGATCCCATACCCGCTTTGGTTTCGACAAGCACTGTGTGTCCGTATGAACGGAGGGCCTGCACGCCGCCGGGTACGAGACCCACGCGATTTTCATTCGTCTTAATTTCTTTGGGAAGTCCAATAATCATAACGTGTCTCTTGGTAATAGTGATGAGATTAAGTGGATTAACTGTATCCTCTGTATTGTCCAGTGTGATGCCTGTATGCGATTGTAGTGCGTCTTACTGTTTCGATTTCTTTTTCTTTCCCCGCTGTTCGTCCCTCTCCTTGTCCGGAACGAATACCACCGTCGAAAACTGGTCCGACGTGAAGAGCTTCGCCCCAACGTCGCGCACATCCTCCTGCGTGACGACGTCGATGTTCTTCACGATGGATTCGAGCGACACGAATTCCTGGAAATAGAGCTCGCCGCTGCCGAGCCGCATCATGCGGTGCGACGTGCTCTCGAGTCCGAGCAGGATGTTCCCTTTCAGCTGCGCCTTCGACCGCATCAGTTCCGTGCGCGACATCGGCTTGGTCGCCAGCGCGTGCAGTTCCCTGTAGACGAGGTCGATCGTCTTCTGTATGTGCTTCACATCCGTCGCCGCATACACGCCGAACACGCCCGTATCCTCCATCATCGTCAGGAAGGAATAGACGGTGTAGGCGAATCCGTACTTCTCACGGATGTTCTGAAACAGACGCGAACTCATGCCGTCGCCGAGGATCGTGTTGAGCACCATCGCGGGATACCGGTGCGGACTGTGCACCGGGAACGCAACGGTGCCGGTGGTGAGATGCGCCTGCTGTATCGATTTCGGGTATTCCTTGCGCTGCGGATGCGCTCTGTGCGATTTCGCACGTTGCTTCGCCGGCGCCGCACCAGGGACCATCGGCATGTACTTGTCGATGAGCCCCACAAGCCGCTCGTGCGACACGTTTCCCGCCGCCGCCACGACGATGTTGCCACCGGTGTAAAATTTCGAACGATAGTCGACAAGCTGCTTGCGCGTAAACGACCGTACCGTGTCCGCCGTGCCCAGCACGGGCAATCCGAGAGGATCGCGGGGAAAGAGCATCGCCTCGAAGTAATCCTGGATCTGATCGTCCGGATCATCCTCGACGTTCTTGATCTCCTCGAGGATGACGAGCCGTTCCTTGTCGAATTCCTTCTCGGGAAACGTTGCATGCTGCACGAGGTCCGACAAGACGTCCACCGCGTTCTCAACATACTCGTCGAGCACGCGCGCGTAATAGCACGTGTGCTCCTTGCCCGTGAACGCGTTGATATACCCGCCGACCGATTCGAGACTGTTCGCGATCTTCTTCACCGATCGGCGCGTCGTGCCCTTGAATACCATGTGCTCGATGAAGTGGGAGATGCCGTTGTTCTCGGGAAGTTCATTGCGGGACCCCGTATCGATCCAGATGCCGATCGAGACGGACTTGACAAAAGGCAATTCTTCGCTGATCACGCGAATGCCGTTCGAGAGAACGGTTTTCGCGTACGAAGAAACGATGTCGTGCGACGATAATGTGTGTTTGAACTCAGTCATGTGCAAATTGTATACAATTTTTTTGACCAGAAAATATAGGTCTTTTTATGTTAATTCACAAATAGGAAAATATTTAAATATAACGCCCGGAGGCATGCACGCTCCGTCTCCCCCCCGCTGCCCGCGCCACTCAGCTCCGGGCGCCCTTCGCCCTGTCCAGCAGCATCTGCTCGATCTTCACCGCCACCATGTCTATCGCCACGGCGTTCTCGCTCCCCCGCGGGATAATGATATCCGCAAACGTCTTGCTCGGCTCCACAAACTCCAGATGCATCGGCTTCACCGTCGTGACATATTGGTTCATGACGCTCTCGATGGAGCGTCCGCGTTCGATGAGATCGCGCTTCAGCCTCCGCAACAGCCGCTCGTCCGCGTCGGTGTCGATGAAGATCTTGATGTCCATCAGGTCGCGCAGCGCCTTCGACGTGTAAATGAGGATGCCTTCGATGATCGTGATCGTCTTCGGCTCGATGTGCCGCGTCTCGGGAAGCCTCGAATGCGTCGTGAAATTATAGATGGGCTGCTCCACGCTTTTTCCATCCATCAGCATCGTAATGTGATCCACGAGAAGGTCGGTCTCGAGCGAATCAGGATGATCGAAGTTGATCTTGTCGCCCGTCAGTCCGCCGTACTTCGAGATGTCCTTGTAGTACGAGTCGTGCTGAATGACGACAACGCTCTCGTGATTGTCGTGCGCGATCAACCGGTCGAGAATTTTGTTCGTCACGGATGTTTTCCCTGACCCTGTGCCGCCTGCAATGCCGATGACTAGTTTTTTCATGTGTTATATTTTATTTAAATTTTATTTTGTAGGGCGAAATGATATTTCGCCCAGTCGAACGACCGCACGATGGTCGAACCGGGGCGAAACGCCGTTTCGCCCTACAGTGAGTTTATTGTCTGTACGCATCCTCGAGCACCCGCTGGTTCCTCAGCCCGTTCTCCCCGTCGATGAGCGGCGTGCGCCCGTCAAGAATGCACTCCGACATGTGCGTTATTTCCAGCTCGTAGAGATTCGGCACGGCGATGTGTTCCTCCACGGTCCTGACCGCCTTCCCGTCCGTTCCGTGGATGACACGGAGCGTCGGCTGCGACTCTCCTAGCGTGAAGTTGCCCGCCGAAAGCACGGCGTTGCGCCCGATGACTTCGATGAACGACCGCCTGATCGGCGTCTCGAACGACGTGTAGATCGATCCGATAGTCCCCTTCGAAAATGCGAGCGAAAGAAGGCTCGTCGACTCTGTGCGCGCCACAGTCGGCACCGGCATCAGCCGGGCGTGCGTCGACACCACCTCGTCGCCGAGCACAAAGCGGAGAGAATCAAGACAGTGCACGCCGATGTCGAATGTCGGACCGCCGCCCGCCGCGCGCCTGTCGAAGAGCCACTCCCTCTTGCTGATTCCCGCATCGTAGATAAATTCCGAACGCACGCTCGAGATCTCTCCGGCTTCGCCCGAGGCGATGATCTCCTTCATCCGCCGCAGCAGCGGTGAGAACCGGAGCATATGCCCGACCGCAAAGATCACGCCGTTCGACCGGCATGCGTCCATCATGCGCCCGGCCTCGGCCACGTTCATCGCCATGGGCTTTTCGACGAGCACGTGCTTCTTTGCCCAGGCTGCGGCGAGCGTATCGCCGCAATGCGCGGCGTTCGCCGACACAATAAAGACTGCGTCGACGTCCGGACAGGCGGCAAGCTCTTCCGCAGTCGTAAATGCATGGGGCACCCCATACTGCTCCGCCTTCGCCCGCGCCGCCTCTTGGTCCCTCTTCTGTATCGCCACGAGCTCCGAGTTCTGCGACAGCGCCATCGCGGGAAGGATCGCCCGCTCAGCGAAATTTCCGAATCCAATGATCCCGTACCGTACCTTCTTCACGTGCGTGCCCATGTCACTCCGATCAGTTCGCTTACTGTTGTTTCGTTATGAAGATATATAAAACCACGCCAAGAAGCGAATATTGCACGATGCGCGCGTACATCATGTTCTGCTTCTTGATCCGGTTCCATACGTACGCGATCGCCACCGTCACCGCAACGAGCAGCATCGTCATCCCCATCACCTCGGGAAGCGTCCGCGTCTTGCCGATGATGAAGCTGAGGCTCTTGTTGTCGAAGAACAATCCATAGATCACGAGCAGGTGGAAAGAATAGCTCACAAGACTCTCCGCACCCGCCACGCTCACAACCGAGGGCCCCGACTGTTTCTTCTGTTCCCAGAAGTAGAGCGCAGCCAGGAACATGAGCACGATGCCGATGCGGATGAAGACGAAGAGCGGACTCGACCGGCCGAAATGGTGCGGCGGATACACATCGAACGGCACGACAGTCAGCAGCAGGGAGACGACAAGGAGCGCCGCCCCGCCGGCGAAGATTCCTGCGAAAATCCTCGCTGGCTCCAGCACTCCCTTCAAATGGACGACGGCATATGCCGCCAGCCCGCCGCAGAACACGAATCCCAGCCACGGTATGATCGGAAAGAGCGATCCGTGGAGCGCATTGAAGTAGTTCGACACGGGAATGGGAACGACGCCGTCGATGTTCATCGACCAGGTGAACGGCGCCGCAAAGATCACCGCCGCCCCGATCGCACCAATGCTCCACATGA
>JAVBYH010000011.1 GCA_030824175.1 Bacteroidota bacterium
ATCAAATATATTCGCTGTTTCCGGTCCTTGGATATCAAAGATGATTTTACTGGAATCAGGCAGCGTTTGATTTAGGCTGTCAATCCGGCAGTAGAGTTGCCGGAGATCGGAATAGAATTCCAGCCTTTCCAGTGATGAACTTGGAAGCATATAGTCAAGGAAGGGAACCATATTTCCCGTTTGCACGAAGAGTTTAACCAATTTTGCCGTGCTGTCATCTGCTTCAAGAAAGAGTGTCAGGCAATGATCATTGCACTCACCGCTTTCTACCATCGTGACCCAGTTTGTAAGTACTCCAGCAAGGTTTTGATATGGTGCCGGTAGTTCATGTCCATAGTCGGCAAGCATAACGAGCCTTTTACCGGACAATTCATTGACAACCTGTTTGTCAGGATCAAAAAGAATCGGCGGAATTCGGGATTGTTGCACACATGCAGAGGAAAAAAAGGCAAGAGGAAGCAGACAGAAAAAACTGACATGCCTCATTTCAAAAAAGAGATTTTTTATTGGTTCCATTTCCGCCAAAGGAGGGAAAAACAATATTATGGAAAATAAATAATCGGATTAATGTCATATCATAAAACTTAACTCATCGCTGCCCCAACGCGGAATTCTCCGGTTATTGCATTAATGATGATTATGATACCCGACCAATTCGGTCCTGGTGTTCTATAACATAATAGACCAAGTCGGTGTGGAATTTGGAATGACTGCTTGACTCAGTCCCGCGGAAATTACGCATTGGGGATAGTCTGTGCGGAATTTCATTCCGCCTCCGGTTTCTGCAATGAACTGGATGTGCCGTCAATATTTACATTTTCGCTTGAAATGCCCTTCAGTCGGTTTTCTCGCAAAAGTGAACGTATTCTCTTTTCCATCAACTTCTCCCAATTTTTAGTCATGCCAGGGAAGGAATATCGAACCGTTCCCAATGAATCAAGCAGCAAGATTTCACCCATTGACCCGTAACCCTTAAAAAACTTGCTGATCACCTCATCAGGAAAGACCACCGTGTTGTCCTTCAAAAAACTCGTCGAGGGACGAATAAAATAGCGTTCCTTTAATTCTTCAGTGGTTTCTTTTCGTTTATGTCTTCGGGCTTCGCATCCGCCAATGATCGCCCGATGAATCGATTGCTGTCCAGATACTTGACATACTCTCCGTGACGCCGCTGCTTCAACCCGGCAATATGGCGGACAGCCACTGATGCCTCCGCATCATCTTCACGCAACCTGCAGTAGCCCAAATACGCATACCAGGCATCGGTCCGCACCGAATCGATTGCCAATGCGTCTACGATATGGCCACGAGCCGTTGCAAAGGCACCGTCAGAAATCGCATCCTGAGCAAGGAGCAGATGGGTCTTATACCGGTGATAGGGCACGATAAGTTGCGGCAGCGCATGTTCAAGATATGCGACTCCGGCCTTTTGATCGATCCCACGTTCGATCAGGAGTTCCCCCATTCTCATTTCCGTTCCCGGAAGCTTATCGTAATACAACACGGAATCGATCAGCGGAAAGATTTCTTTCGTATTACGGCTGATCAGGGAGGTCATCTCAAGCATATAGGCCAGCACATTCGGCTTGGCAAACGAGTTTGGATAACGTTTCAGAAAGCGCCGGCATGAATCCAGGACAGGCGGAATGCGCTGGAGAGAATCATATTTTTCCGCATAGGCTATGCCATTGTTGCAGTACTGCACCATCTTTTCTTCTGCCGTCGAATATGTCGACTGGGCAGACAGTTTTGTGGTGAGGATGAGGGCTATGAATAGGATCAGCCAGGCATCCGGTGATCGGGAGTGTGAGTTAAGAATCGTGTCCAGCACGCATAGGCAAGAGTAATTTAGAGGAACAAATCTAATTGTTGTGTGACAAGCTATTAAGAACTCAACACATAATCAAGAGTTAATTAGAATGTACTTGGGACAGAGAGCCATTTGGAGACCCTCTATGAATATTGGACGGTTCGGGTCAGTGAAAAAAAAATCGCCCAACCTTTATCAGATTGAGCGATTCGTTGTCGGAACGGCGGGATTCGAACCCGCGACCCCTACCACCCCAAGGTAGTGCGCTAGCCGGGCTGCGCTACGTTCCGTGCATATCAATGTACGTAATTACGCGTGAAATTCAAAGAAGAAAATCGGATTAAATTTTCACAAGCAGTTCTTCGAGCAGCGACCGCATCTCGCGCAGATCGGCCTTGAGCGTGTCGTCGATGACCGCCGTTTTCTTCCCCCCTACCGTTACGGCGGCAACTGCAGTCGCAGCAACGACGGGCTTTTCCTCCGCCGGATCGCCGAAGAGAGTTTCCTGCTTGCCTTCCTGCTCCGCCGTCCAGCTTTTCAGGATCTGCTTCGCGCCCTCGATCGTGTAGCGTTCCTCGCGAAGGAGCTGCTTGATGTGGAGGATCAGTTTAATGTCCTTGTTCCCGTAGACCCGGTTGCCGGCCCTGTTCTTCTGCGGCTTGAGCTGTTCGAATTCGGATTCCCAATAGCGCAGGACATACTGCTCCAGATCGGTGATCTTGCTGACCTCGCTGATCGAGTAGTAGAGTTTCTTGATGCCAGTTGATTTTGTCATACGAAGTCCGCAGTGTGGGAAGTTCAGAGCCGGTTGTGTAAATAGTATTAAAAAGCATCGTGATTTGCAATATATAATATTGCTTTTTGTGCCTTTTCCACGCTTGCCGCTGCTTGTGTCGCAGAGCACATTCGCAGGCCGCGCGTCTTTTTTCGGTTGCTATTTGGTTCGTGAATTGATACTTTCGAAGAGAGACACCGGAGTCGAACACAATGCAGTCATATTTTCATACATATTCACAAGGATGCCCTATGAAAAAAATTGCTATCGCTTTGGTTGTCGTCTTGTTCTCCGCCACGCCGATGTTCGCACAGGTCGATAATTTCGATTACATCGATGCGAAATCGGTGCAACAATTCGGCAAACCACTCGTTACGTCACTCGGCTCCGCGCTCAATTCGGGCGCATTCCACTCGGCCAAGGTGTCGAAGATGTTCGGCTTCTCCATCGGCGTGAAGGGAATGATGATGATGATCCCCGACGACCAGAAGCGATTTACACCGGACCTTCCCCCCGGGTATCAGTCCATCACGGCGGACAATTCGACGGCGACAATCTTCGGCGATCAGGGCGGGGTGTATGCCGGGCCTCTTGGATTCGTCACCTACCCCAACGGTCTGAATCAATCGTCGATCCCCTTCGTGGTCCCCCAGGCGACGTTGAGCCTGCTCGGCACGGAAGTGCTCGTGCGCTATGTGCCGTTGAATCTGAAGGACACGAAACTCAAGCTGTTCGGTGTGGGTGTGAAGCATTCGATCAGCCAGTACATTCCCCTCATCCCTGTGGACGTGGCCGTTCAGGTGCTCTACAATAAGCTCGACGTGAACGACCTCCTCACCTCCACGCATCTCGCCTTCAACGGCCAGGTGAGCAAAACGTTTGCCCTCGTCACCCTCTACGGCGGCGTGCAGTATGAGAAATCGAAGGTGACGTTCGATTACACGACGAAGGCCGATCCTGAAAATCCGCTGCTGAGCACCCCCACGAAAGTGAGCGCCGAGGTGGACGGCGACAACAAGATGCGTATGACGGTCGGCGCCACGCTCGGTCTAGGATTCTTCGTATTGAATGCAGATTACAGTCTCGGTTCGCAGGCCGTCGCGTCTGCCGGATTAACTTTTGAATTTTAAGAAGGGGAACGATCATGAAAAAATTTCAATTGCTCTTAACGCTGCTTGTAGTGCCTGTCACGGCCCTCATCCTCAACGGATGCATCCTCGACGCATTCGACGAGATCACGCAGAATATGTCCATCGAACGCAACTTTACGGTGTCCGGAAACACGAATGCGATCACGCCGCAATCATCGACATTCAGGCTCAATGATTCGCAGCTGTACAGGGACAACAAGGACAAGATCAAGAAGATGCGGTACAAGGCCGCGTCGTTCAACGTGTCGGAGAACAACGTACCGGCCCTCCAGGGAAACATCATCCTGACGCTCAAGACCGCGACCGGTCTCCCGCTGTTCACGAAGACGCTGACCGCGTTCAAGCCGAACGATTACATGAATATCAAGGCGAGCGTCCTCGACCTGACACAGACGGAGATCGACGCGATCAACGCGTATCTGGCGAACGTCAACCTGCTCGACACGATATCATTTACGGCGGGACTCACCGTGCAGAACGTGACGCCGGCGAACACGAACGTGACGATGAAGTGCTTCGTGAGCCTGGCGCTCGAGATGACGATCGAGCCGTAGGAAACGAAGAGCGAGATTCCTCGCTTCGCTCGGACAAAATTTTAATAGGTATGACAACTGGAAGAGAAAAGGCTGACACGAATGTGTCAGCCTTTTTTGTTGCGGTAAACAATTAATGGTAGAGTTTCGGGACCTTTAGGAAGAACGCCGATCCCTTGCCGGGTTCGCTCTCGAGCCAGAGCGAGCATTTGTTCGCTTCGGCGAGCTTCTGCGCGATGTAGAGGCCGAGGCCCGAGCCCTGCTGCTCGTGCTTTTCGCGGTTGATCTGATAGAACTTCGCGAAGATGTCCTGATGGAACTCCTTCGGAATGCCGATGCCGTTGTCGCGAATTGCCATGGTGCACGTGTCATCGTCCTCTGTCCAGTGTACCTCCACGCGCCCCTTGGGTGGAGCGAACTTCACGGCGTTCTCGAGGAGACGGCGGATGATGTTCTCGAGGTGCGGCAGGTAGACCGAGAGGCCGGTGGATGCCTGCGTATCGGGCAGCGTGACGTGCAATTCTTTTTTGCGGATCACCGGCTCGAAATCCTGCACGATGCGGTCGACGAATTGGCGCGGGGAGATGAGGGCCTCCGTATTGGCGACCTCGCGGATGATGTCGTTCGATTCGATCTTCACCACGAGGAGGAAATCCTCCACCATCGTATTGAGTCGCTTGCTGCCGGCCTTGAGCATCTCGAGGAACTCCGTGAAATCTTCGGCGGAGAGCGAATCCTTTCCCTCCGCGAGGATCTCGGTGGCGCCGAGGATGGACGTGAGCGGCGTGCGCATCTCGTGCGAGATGATATTGAACAGCTGGCTCTTCATCTGTTCGATCTGGTGGGCGAACGAGTCGCTGATCTGCTGGCGGCGCTTCAGCTTGCCCTTGATGACGGACAGCAGGAGGTCCGGTTCGAACGGTTTCGTGATATACTCGTCGGAGCCGAGCTCCTTGCCGATCTTCACGTGGGCGAAGTCGCTGTGCCCGGAGACGAAGATGAACGGTGTGTTCTGGAGTCGGGGATTCTGCCGGACGCGGGAGAAGAAATCGAAGCCGGAGAACTCGGGCATCGTCACATCCGAAATGATGATGTCGGGTGTGATCGTCTCGAGCAGCTGGAGTGCGTGGGGCACGTTCGATGCCTTCGAAACGATGTAGCCTTCCATTTCGAGGATCGAGCAGGTGATGTCCAGCAGATCGGGTTCATCGTCCACTATTAAGATGACAAATTTAGAGTCGGGCATATGATCGCAGTCCAAGTGTAAGAGAACTAGAGTGACTTCCGCAGCACATCAAGCATTGCCGTATGGATGATTCCGTTTGATGCCAGGGTTGTGGGTGTATAAATACTGTCGGGATTGCCGAGGATATCGGTCACGAGACCGCCCGCCTCTTTCACAAGGAGGACGCCGGCCGCCTTGTCCCACGGGAAGAGCGTCATTTCCCAATACCCGTCGAGTCTGCCGGCGGCGATATAGGCGAGGTCGATGGCCGCAGAACCGAGCCTGCGGATGCCCTGCGATTCCATGAGAAAATTGTTGAAATGGTCGATAATGCGTCCCGGATTCTCGCGGATCGTGTACGGGAAGCCCGTGACGAGCAGGCTGTTGATGAGCGAGTCGGCCGCCGAGACATGGAGCCGAGTGCCGTTGCAGAACGCCCCCGTGCCCTTTTCGGCGGTGAAGAGCTCGTCCGCGCTCGGGTCGTACACGACGCCCGCCACGATCTCCCCCTTGTATTCGACGGCGATGGAAACGGAGAACAGCGGCAGCGAATGCGCGTAGTTCGTCGTGCCGTCGAGCGGATCGATCACCCACCGATAGTCCGATTGGATGTCATGGCTGCCGCTCTCCTCCGCGAGAATGTCGTGCGAGGGAAATCGTTCGTGGATCTTCGCGATGATCAGCGCCTCGGCCTTCTTGTCGAACTCCGTCACGAGATTCGTCGCTTCACCCTGTTTGCGTTCGATGTTTTTGATCTTGCCGACACCGTCGAGCAGTAATTTTCCCGCCTCCCGGGCGGCTTCAATGGCAGTTGTTAGCATGCATGTCCTATTGTTCAGAGATTCTACCGCATTTATTAAAGTAGTGAATTTTTATGCGATGTTCAATTTGTTTCTCAGAATCAACACAGGTATATTTTGTCTCGGCTGTACACACGACAACAGACAGGAAACGACGACACCATGGGAACGACACCACTGATCGATATGCTCGCGCGCGGCATCGGCTCGCACGCGGCGTGGCAGGCGGGCTGGGACGGCTACACCGAGGATGAGCTGCTTGCTGTGCCGGAGCGTACGGCAACGGCAGCCCTCGACGCGCTTTCCGAGCGGCTGCGCGAGAACTACCCCTTTTTCCACCCGCACTATGCGGGACAGATGATCAAGCCGCCGCATCCGATTGCGATCGCGGCGTACGCGACGGCGATGCTCGTGAATCCGAACAATCACGCGCTCGACGGCGGTCCCGCCACGGCGCGGATGGAGCTCGAAGTCGTACAGGACATCGCGCGCATGTTCGGTTTCGCCACACACCTCGGGCACCTCACGTCCGGCGGCACGATGGCGAACATGGAGGCGCTGTGGGTGAGCCGAATGCTGCATCCCGGAAAGGCCGTCGTCTTTTCGTCGGCGGCCCACTACACGCACAAGCGCATGTGCGGTGTGCTTCAGATCCCCGCGATCGAGATTCGCACGGACGCAGACGGCAGAATCGATCTTGCTGCGCTCGAGGAGGTCCTCGCAACGGGTTCCGTCGGCACGATCGTCGCAACGATGGGCACCACTTCCCTCGGGGCGGTGGATCCGCTCGACCGCATCATCCCCCTCGCCCGCAGGCACGGCGTGCGCGTGCATGCCGATGCCGCATACGGCGGCTTCTTCATGCTCCTTGCGCTGCGCGATGCGCCGCCGATACACGCGGCGCCGTTCAGACATTTAAAGGAGTGCGACAGCATTGTGGTGGATCCGCACAAGCACGGGCTGCAGCCGTACGGATGCGGGTGCGTGCTCTTCCGCGATCCCTCGACCGGCACACTCTACACGCACGAGTCGCCGTATACATATTTCACATCGAAGGAACTCCATCTCGGCGAGATCTCGCTCGAATGTTCGCGGGCCGGGGCCTCCGCCGCGGCGTTGTGGACGACGCTGCAGTGTCTGCCGCTCTCGAGCGAGGCGGGCCTCGGGGCCATCGTGGCCTCGACGCGCGCCGCGGCCGTGGAATGGTCCGCCCTCGCCGACCGGAGCACGAGTCTGCTGCCCTTCACGGTGCCCGACCTCGATATCGTGACATACATGCCGCGCACCGCCCCGTTCACGGCATCTTCGGTCTCTGCGGCATCCGAAAATATTTTTCGTACGCTCATGGAACGGGAGGTGCGCCCGATCTATCTTGCAACACTCACGGTGGACGCCGCGGCGATCGCCGTACGGCATCCGGCGTTCGAGGCGGACCGGCCCACGGCGGTGATCCTGCGTTCCGTGCTCATGAAACCGGAACACCGGCGCTGCGTGCCGGAATTGTTCAGGGAGATCGAGGCGATGGCGATGAATATAACGAATGGGGAGAATTTGTAGGGCGAAACGGTGTTTCGCCCTGGTTCAGGCATGGTACGATCGTTAAGTGGGGCGAAATATCATTTCGCCCTACACAAAAAATAAATAAAATGAGGGGGGCGGGAACAAGATGCACGGTTTGCACGTTATTAAGAGCAACCAGGCAATATTCTCGTGCATCTTATCCATTGAAAAGTCTTCCTTATGAAACTCATCTATACGATCATCGCAAGCATAATCATCACAGCCTCGCCATTATCGGCGCAGCCGAAACCGGGAACAGTTAAGGGAACGGTCGTCAACGGAATGACGAAGGAGCCCGTTGTCGGGGCGAACGTCGTACTCAACGGCACGACGCTCGGTGCGTCGACGGACATCAACGGCGCATTCGACATCCAGGCGGTGCCGGTGGGCAGCTACAATCTCCGTATCTCGGCGGTCGGATTCACACCCGTCGTGAAAACGGACATCATCGTCTCGAGCGGCAAACCGGCGATCGTCCCGGTCGACATCATGGAAGCGGTCGTCGAATTCGACGGCGTGACGGTGACGACGGAATATTTTCAGACCAACGTCGAGTCCCCCATCAGCGCGCAGACGCTCGGTGCCGAGGAGATTCGCAGGCTTCCCGGCGGACTCGAGGACGTCGTGCGGGCGGTGTCCATCCTTCCCGGCGTGGCGCAGGTGCAGGCCGGCAGGAACGACCTCATCGTTCGCGGCGGTGCGCCGAGCGAGAACCTGTTCGTCATCGACAACATCGAGGTGCCGAACATCAATCATTTCGGCACGCAGGGTGCGAGCGGCGGTCCCCTGAGCTTCGTCAATCTCGATTTCGTGAACGAGACAACATTCAAGACGGGCGGGTTCGGGGCGCAGTACGGCGACAAGCTCTCGAGCGTGCTGACGATCGATCTGAAGGACGGGCGCACGGACCAGCTGGGCGGGAAGGCGACAATCTCCGCATCGCAGTTCGGGTTGAACCTCGAGGGCCCCGTTGCGACGGACGGCTCGTTCATCTTCTCGGTGCGCAGGAGCTATCTGGATTTCATCTTCAAGGCGGCGGGCTTCGGCTTCGTGCCTGAATACTGGGACTTCCTCGGGAAGGCGACATACTCCCTCTCGGAGCACGACCGGCTCACCGTTGTCGGCATCGCGGCGCTCGACAACGTGAAGCAGTTCAACGAGACGGAGAAGAAGCGCTACGACAATTCGCGCATCCTCGCGAGCGATCAGACGCAGGCGGTCGGCGGTGTGAGCTGGCGGCACCTGCTGGGGAACGGCTACACAACGGTGACGCTCGGCCAGTCGTACGTTGAGTACGATACGCGACAGAACGATTCGCTCCTCACGCCGGTATTTACGAATTCTTCGTTCGAGCACGAGTCGTCGCTGCGCGCGGATGCGCTGCTGCAGTTCTCGAAGGCGTCGGAGCTGAGCGCCGGCGTGCAGGGCAAGCTGATACGGTTCTCGAGCTCACTGTTCCTCCGTCCCTTTACATCGTCGCTCGGCGGACCGGCGTTCGGGGTGAATTCCTCGTACGACACCACGGCATACAAGGCCGCTGTGTTCGCGCAGTACTCGCATCAGTTAAACAGGCTGCGCGTAACGGCAGGCGTGCGGGCCGACTATTTCGACGCGATCGCCACCACGCTCGCCTTCTCGCCGCGCGTCACGGCGTCGTTTGCGGCAGACGAGATCACGAACATCACCGCCAGCGCCGGACGCTATCAGCAGGCGCCGGCGATGATCTGGCTCGTCTCGAATCCCGCGGTGAATTCGACGCTGAAGCATATCAGCGTAGATCAGATCGTGGCGGGTATCAACCGGCTCCTTCGCTATGATGTGAAGATCAGCCTCGAGGCCTATTACAAAGAATACTCGAATTATCCGGTGAGCCTCACGCGGCCCTACCTCGTGATGGCGAACACGGGCGCCGGCTTCGGCGGCGCCGAAGAGGGATTCGCCTCGTACGGCACGGACCCGCTTTCGAGTGCGGGCACGGGACGCGCGCGCGGGGTGGAACTCTTCCTGCAGAAAAAATCGTCCGACGTTCCGCACTACGCCCTGTTGAGCGTGAGCTACAACATTTCGGAATTCACGGCGCTCGACGGCATCGAACGCCCGGGGAGCTTCGACCAGCGCTGGATCGTGAACATTGGGGGCGGGTTCATCTTCAACGAACGCTGGGAGACAAGCGCGAAGTTTCGTTTTTCGACGGGGCGCCCGTACACGCCGTTCAATGCCGACGGCACGCAGAATGCGGCGCTCTTCAACAGTGAGCGCATCTACGGCAACCACAGCCTCGATCTGAGGGTGGACCGCCGGTTCGCGTTCAACGGCTGGTCCTTCGTGGCGTATGTGGACATTCAGAACATCTACAACCGCAAGGCTGTGGATGTGCCCCGCTACAATCAGCGCTTGCGCAAGACCGAGCAGACCTCGAGCATCGGCATCCTTCCCTCGATCGGCTTCAGCGCGGAGTTCTGACCGGCTTGCATAAAAAAAAACACCGCGGGAGACAAGGCCCGCGGTGTTTCTATCGATGACGAGGTGGGAAAGATGCGCCGCGCAATGTTTGCACACACGATACGCGGCTCACTCCAGACTTTTCCCCGCCCCCGCCACGTTCTTACTTCGTGAGGAGTATTTTGTGTACCGACACGACGCCGCCGGCGCGGAGCTCGGTGATATACATGCCGCTCGCGAGGGTGGATCCGTTGAACGGCACTTCATACTCACCTTCCTGCATTTCCTGGTTCATCAATGTCGCCACTTCCTGTCCGAGCATATTGAAGACTTTCACGCTGACCTGTTCACGCTGGAGGAGCTGAAAGCGGATCATCGTCTGCGGATTGAACGGGTTGGGGTAGTTGCCGAGCAGCTTCGACGATGCGTTCCCCGTGCGCGCCACGATTGCGCAGACTTCCTTCGTGTATTCGAATGCCCCGTCGCGGTCGATCTGTTTCAGGCGATAGGCCACCGAGCCCGCCATCGGCGATTTGTCCGTGTACGAATATGCCTGCGCCGTGTTGACGGTGCCCGCACCGGCGATGAAGCCGACCTTCTTCCATGTTCCGTTTGTATAACGGCGTTCGACGTCGAATCCGTAGTTGTTCTTTTCGGTGGCTGTGGCCCATGTGAGGGAGACCATCGATCCGGCGATCCTGGCGTTGAATGCCGTCAGTTCCACCGGCAGCGGATGCGACGATGTGCTCGTGTCGACAGGTGGCGTTGTGTTGATGATTCGTGTGTTGATGAGCCTGTACTTCGGATCGCCGACGACGACATCCATCCACGAGAGGAAGGAAGATGCGCTGAAGAACGCTTCCGCGAGCGTGTATCCGTCTGCATACATCGGGAAGAGGATGCTCACGTCGGCCATCGAGGCTGAATAGGGTTCG